>SLQC01000297.1 GCA_007131625.1 Balneolales bacterium
CTCTCAGCCGGGGGTTTGACCGAGACTCTGGCAGCGCGTTCAACCGGTACGTCCGAACACAACTTCCCGGAGCCTTCCATGTCTGATGATCCGTTTCCCGCACCCGAAATTTCCTTTCTGGTCAAAGAACCGATTATCCCGGCTAAAAAGTTTAATGTCCTTAATTTCGGGGCTATTGGAGATGGAAAAACCATGGAAACCCAAGCCCTTCAATCGGCCATCGATTCATGTGCTGAAAACAACGGTGGTACGGTGTATTTCCCCGCCGGTGTCTATCTGACCGGCACGCTTTTTCTGCAATCATCGATTCGGCTTCACCTGGACAAAGGGGCTGTTTTACTTGGGAGCGATCGTCTGAATGACTATCCGGAAACAATTCCGGACCTTAGGTCATATACCGACAATTACACCGTGCGTAGCATTCTTTACGCAGAAAATAAGGAAAACATTGCGATTACCGGGGAAGGAATCATTAACGGACAAGGCGCCCGCTTTCCCGTTGAGCGCCATCCGTACAAGGACCGGCCCTATATGATCCGTATGGTAGCCTGTAAAAACATCCTGATAGAAAACATCGTCTATGTCAATTCTCCCATGTGGGTTCAGCATTACCTTGCCTGTGATCATCTGACCATCCGGGACATCACGGTTTCCAGCCGCAGATCCAATCTTAATAACGACGGCATTAATATTGATGGGTGTCACTACGTCAAAATTTCGGGCTGTACCATCGACTCGGAAGATGACGGCATCGTTTTTAAATCGACGTTGAATAGAAGTTGCAGATATACTCTGGTTGAATACTGCAAAATTTCCTCGTTGTGTAATGGTCTTAAGTTGGGAACCGAATCCAATAGCGGATTCTCTGATATGGTCTTCAGGAATTGCCACGTTTATAACACGCGCCTCTCCGGAATTGCACTTGAAGTGGTGGATGGGGGGACACTCGAGAATGTTCATATCTCTGATATCACCATGGATCAGGTAAATAATCCGCTGTTTATCCGACTTGGCAACCGTGCCAGACCCTATAAAGAGGGAACACCAGCCCCACCGGTAGGTATCTTGAGAAATGTCGCCATCAAGAACGTTCATGCTGCAAACAGCGGATATTATTGGGAAACCCATCCGTTCAAAAACATTCCACCGATAACGGCCCACATTCCATGCTCTATTTCCGGACTGCGAGAGCATCCTGTAGAAAAAATTTACCTCAATAACATTTCTATCTTCTACACTGCGGGACACGAAGATCCCTACGATGCGTCCCGGGTTATTCCCGAAAGAGAAGAGGCCTATCCCGAACATACCATGTTCGGACAACTACCCGCTTCTGGCTTTTATCTCAGGCACGCCAGGGACATTCATTTCAACCAGGTAACCGTCAAAACTCTAAAGCCGGATACCCGTCCGGTATTCTACCTCGATGAAAATACCACCCGTATTTTCAGGGACGGAGAATGAGATCGAATATTTCCATTTTCAAATAAAGCGGATGATAAATCTCAAAGATGCTCTATCTGGCTTTATAAATCAGCATTACTTAAACACTTGCATCAACCGGGCCATATATCGGTTTTCGATAAGTGATGAGCACGGTTGCACCATGCGACATTATAACCATAATTGAAAAGATCACATGAAGCTGGGATTTGGATTATATCGTCACATGCTGAACGAACAGCATTACAAATTTGCCAGACAATGTGGGGCGACACATGTAGTGGTTCATCTGGTTGACTATTTTGGTCATGCCAAAAACATGAGTGATAAATCAAACCAGCCAGTTGGCGGAAATCAAGGGTGGGGTCATGCCGGCGACGGACAACTTTGGAATCTGGAAGAATTACTGGCCATCAAGACTGAAATCGATGCCCACGGGCTGAAATGGGAGGCTATTGAAAATTTTGACCCTTCCATGTGGTACGATGTATTGCTGGACGGACCCAAAAAGCACGAGCAGCTGGAACGGCTGAAAGATCAGATCCGGATTGTCGGCAATGCGGGCATCCCTGTTTTCGGCTACAATTTCTCGCTGGCCGGAGTGGCAAGTCGAATTTCCGGTCCTTTTGCCCGGGGAGGAGCCACCAGCGTGGGAATGGATGGGTGTGATGATTCACCTGTCCCGACCGGTATGGTTTGGAATATGGTGTATGATCCCGATGCCCCGGAAGGATATTTGCCCAGGATTTCGCACGAAGAACTATGGGACAGGCTGCAGTACTTTCTTGATGAATTACTCCCTGTAGCAGAAGAAGCGGGAGTAAAACTGGCGGCACACCCGGATGACCCTCCGATGCCGGTTGTCAGACAAACACCGAGGTTGGTTTATCAGCCCCATATGTACCAACGCCTGCTCGATTTGAATCCCAGTCCTGCCAACAACCTTGAGTTCTGCCTGGGCTCTATTTCTGAAATGACCGATGGGGATGTGTACGAGGTGACCGATCAATATACCCGACAGGATAAAGTGGCATACATTCATTGCCGTAATGTGGTGGGGAAAGTTCCGAACTACAAAGAAGTATTCATTGATGAAGGTGACATGGATATCATACGAATCATGAAGATTTTGAAGAAGAATAAATACTCTGGTGTGCTAATCCCTGACCACACTCCCCAAATGAGTTGTGATGCCCCCTGGCATGCCGGTATGGCATTCGCAATGGGGTATTTAAAAGCGGCTATGGATCACCTCGCACAAGAATAATTTTTATAGTAAATTTGCAGGATAGAAACATTTCAGAATGAACGATGAATTTTTGCTTACACGTTTCACCAGGTATCTGAGCTTATAAAGTAAATATTTGTAATGACAACATTTAGATGGATACTGCTTGTTGGCACGACCGGACTGGTCCTGTTGATAGTATGGAGTGGCTGGCAGACTGAGCCGCATCATGTTATAAAGGTGGCGGCACCTCTCAATCGTGATCATCCAACAGCTTCTTCACTGCTCGTTTTCAAGGAGCATATTGAGAAGCAGTCAAACGGGGAAATACGGGTGGATGTTTTTTTCGATTCACAACTGGGCAGCGCGGATGAAACTCTAAACCTGGCTCGAATGGGCGATATTGACATTGCGTTGATCAGCAGCGCGGTGTTGCTGCCGTACGTACCTGAAGCTAACGCTGTTGCCATGCCTTTTATATGGGAAGGCCCGGAACACCAGCGAAGGGTAATGAACGGGGAAGTTGGCGAACGACTGCGCATATATGCCCGTCCGAGCGGTATTGAAATTCTCACATACCTGGATTCCGGAACGCGTAATATCTCGACGACCCGCGGCCCCATTGAAAAACCGGAAGATCTTTCCGGTATGAAAATCCGCATGATGGGGCAACCTTTAATGTTCGCAACCATGAATATACTCGGAGCCAGCGCAATGTCCCTCAATATGGGTGAGGTGTTTACAGGTTTGCAGATGGGAGTGGTTGACGGCTGGGAAAATAATCCCACTACTATTGCCTCCTATCGCATGTGGGAAACCGGTGCCATATATTTTGCCTGGACACACCACTTTTCCCTTCCCGACCTTCTGATCGCCGGCCAGCCATTTTATGAGCGACTGACCGATCAGCAGCGCCAATGGGTTTACGAGGCTATTTCCATCACAACACGGGTGCAGCACGAGCGGTGGGAGGAATCCGAAAGAAATTCAGTTGAGCGGATGAGGCAGGCCGGGATGGTCATCAGTGAAGTGGACCTGGACGCGTTTCGTGAACGAGTGCAACCATTATATGAAGAGTATAAAAGCCGTTATGGCGAGCGTTTTGCAGAATTGGTGGATCTCATCCTTTCAGAACAGTGATCCTGTCGAAAAAATACACTGTTTAACGGTTGCGACATAGTGACAAGAATAACATTGATTCTCTTTGAAGTTTTAGTTATTAACAGGTCATACTTATAACCTCGCAAGAGTTTTATGAACCGTTTTTTATCTCATTTTGAAGAAATAATCGTAGTGGTGCTGTTGGCGTTTATGTGCGTCGTAGTAGCTCTTCAGGTTTTTTTCCGACTTATTTTACAGGATCCACTGATTTGGACCGAAGAACTTGCCACAATATTTTTTGTCTGGGTAGTATTTATCGGCGCATCCCTTGCACTTAAACGAAACGAGCACTTTGCTGTCGAGTTGATTCAGCGTCGCCTGTCTATTAAAGATCGCCGTCTGGTTGGCATCATTGTTGGTGTTTTTTTAGTTGTTTTTTCCCTGTTGGTACTGATTGAGGGAGCTCGCATAACATGGTTTAATACACAGGTTAGCACCGCCGCCATGCAAATTTCGAGGGCCTGGGCTTATTCAGCACTTCCGGCAGGTGGATTACTCATGCTAGTCCGAAGTTTAGAAATACTTCTGAGCCGAATTAGAGGGGATATTGCGGATGGTATGAATGCCGATGTGACAGTGGATGATACCGGGAAAGATGGTCTTCAGGTTAAACCGGAGGAACAGCTTTGAACCTGATTATCCTTTTTATCGTTTTTGTTGTTTTGCTGATCCTGCAGGTCCCTGTAGCTGTATCTCTGGTTCTGGCTACTCTGGTGAGCCTTCTGGTCTTCACTGATTTGTCAACAGGATTGATTGTGCTGAAAATGTTTGGCGCCGCCGAGGCGTTTCCACTTATTGCAATTCCATTATTTGTTATGGCCGGTGCAATTATGAGCAAAGGTGGCATGGCGGACCGTATGATAAGTTTTGCTCGCAGCCTGGTTGAAAATATGCGTGGAGGTATTGCCGTCACCAGTGTTCTCGCATGTATGCTCTTTGCCGCCATTTCAGGATCAGGAGTAGCTACCACGGCAGCGATAGGATCGGTTATGATACCAGCGATCATGAAATCCGGCTTCTCACGGGGTTCTGCCACTTCACTACAGGCTACAGCCGGTTCCATCGGCATCATAATACCGCCCTCCATCCCACTGATCCTGATGGGTTATGTCGGTGATATATCTATCAGTAACCTGTTCATGGCAGGCATTTTCCCCGGAATTTTAATTGGAGTAGCTCTCATGCTGGTCAGCTACATTACGGCACGTATTCAAAAACACACCGTTTCGGCAGAGCCTTTTTCATTCAGACGGCTGGGCCGTGAATTATGGAATGCCGTACTGGCATTGCTGGCAGTCGTTTTTGTTCTTGGCGGTATCATGGGGGGGTTTGTTACTGCTACAGAAGCTGGAATTATCGCGGTTGTGTATTCTCTGATGGTGAGTTTGCTGATCTATCGCGATATGGGAATCAAAGATCTGGGTCCGATCATGGTTGACACAGCCAAAATAACCGGTATTGTGGTTATTGTAATAGGTGCTGCCACGCCATTTGCCTGGCTTTTAACGGTAGAGCAGGCTCCGGCAACAATCGCCAATTCATTGCTGGCTCTTACTGAAAACCGCTATGTAATCACACTTTTCATGTTAGCAATCATGATCGCAATTGGTACTTTTCTGGATTTGACACCGGCCATGTTTATCCTGGTTCCAATCCTGATGCCTATCTCGGTCGGTCAGCTTGGCATGGATCCGGTTCATTTTGGAGTGATGGTTGTTGCGGCGCTCGGAATCGGCCAATCCACCCCCCCTGTCGGAGTGACGCTTTTTGTAGCCTGTAGTGTAGGAAAAATCCCGATACATGAAGTGGTGCGTCCCATGCTTCCATTTCTCGGGGCCATGATAGCCGTCCTGATTGCGGTTGCTTTTATCCCCCCTATCACACTATGGCTTCCGGAAATACTTCCCGGGTTCATTGACTGGATGGCTGCGATATTTTATAGATAAGCAATCATGCCCGGCACCCGGCACTTAGTGAGGGTGTATCCTGATGTTTAAATGGAACAAAATATTCGGCATGACCAAGAATTTCCGGTTTTGTAGGTTCTCCGGAGGCCGTTTGAACAACCAGATCAAGCAATTGATCTGCCGCTTCGTCAAGACTTGTGATCCCTTCAAGTACAGTTCCGGCATTAAAATCCATATCGTCTTCCAGTTTTTGATAGGTTTCGCTGTTGCCTGTAATTTTGATCAATGGAGCAATGGGTGAACCAATTACACTTCCACGACCTGTAATGAACAACACGATTTGAGAACCGGCGGATATCAGATCCATGATCCCTTCTGAATCGTTGGGGTTGGTGTATCCGAATTGCATAAAATACTCATCAGGAACGCTGTCAAGCAGCCACAATCCATTTTTCGGAGGCGGCTGAGATACTTTTATTACTCCCTGAATGGGACGACTTCCACTTTTTGCGAACGCACCCAGACTTTTTTCCTCGATTGTGGTTAAGCCGCCAGTAAAATTGCCGGGAGAAATCGAGTATTGCCGAACCTCCTTGCAATAGTTTTCGGCTTTGTCGTACGCTGCGGCAAGATGGATTACCGCTTCCGACGTGGCTCCGCGTGCGATAAGTGTGTCCCGAAGACCGATCATTTCAATAATCTCCTCAAATATTGCGGTACCACCATTGTCGACCAGACGGTCAAAAAACCGTCCCACCACGGGATTGCCGACCAAACCCGATGTAGCGTCCGATCCGCCGCATTCGGCTCCGATGATTAAATCAGCCAGAGTCATGTCACATCGGGGTGTATCTTTTTCGATTAAATCCCGCAGTTCTCCAAGCTGTTTCTTACCCTGTTCAATACTGGAACGTGTACCTCCTGCCTCCTGAATGAAAAACCATTCTGCCGGCCTTCCCGATTCGCGCACCACCTCTGTAATTTTACGGGGCTGAGTGTATTCACATCCCAATCCCACGGACAGAACCGCACCCACATTCGGATGGCGGGCAAGTGCGAGCATCAGGCGGATCGCATAGGCGTTGTCATAACAACCGCTGAAGCCGACGACCTGCGCGTTTTCCTCACCCTGAGCAATAGCATGTGCAACATGACTGGCACATTCGACGGTGTAAATAACCAGCGTGATATTGCGAATTCCCTTGCGGCCGTCCGGTCTCAAATAGCCTTGCCATGTTTTAATTGCGGTGTTGCCTTCTTGTGGCACTGATTTAGTCATGGGCATAATTCATAACCTGTATTTTCATTCATAGGGGGTGTCAGAAGGTTCACCCGTCTGCCTGTCAAGCGAAGAAGAGCGTTCATCCAAGCCACTGCGACAGTTGTGCAAATGAACCCACTCGCCGACCTGGATGGATTGTGACGACCAACCGATTACAGCTCCATACTTCATAACCACCGAATCCTTTGGGATCTCGTACAAGGCGATTTTGTGTCCAGCCTGGATCCGTTCGCTGACATTTATTGATACGGTTTCGTTGTCACCGATAATTGTGGCTTTTCCGGGCTCCAGATCAACAAGAGCTGTAGCCACATTGTCTCCGGGATTTACTTTTATGGCGCGATCCCTTACTGATACTGGAGCTGATTCATGCTGTTCTTTCATCTGTTTATTTTTTTCTTATATATAACGTCAGTCGTTCAGCAATTCATCCAGCTCATCAAGCAGTTCACCATAATTCGCCCAGTCGCCATCGCTCATAGCCTGTCGCAGATTGCGCCAGAGCATTCGAATTTCCGAAATCTCAGCCGCAGTTCGCTCCAGTGCAGGTTCCACTGCCTGTGCCGGATCCCGAACCGGCATCGGTTCGTCCATCTCAGCGATAAGCTCTTCGTCGTCAGGGATTTCCACAGGCGCAATGCCCGGCTCCAGAAAATCGGCTTCGTCTCCAAACAGATCGACCATTGCGGCCTGAATCGTCGGTTGCATGGATATATTGTCACCTACCGCCACAATCACACGCTGCAACTGCGGGATGTCGTCTCGGTCGGCCAGCAGAAATACCGGCTCTACATACATGAATGAATTTTCGATGGGCACCACCAGCAGATTTCCCCGGATGACTCGTGATCCCCGCTGATCCCAAAGTGCCAGCTGACGCGAAATCTCTGGATCCTGATCGATCCGTGATTCGATCTGTGCCGGACCGAAGATCAGTCGATCCTTGGGCAGCCGGTAGGTCACCAGCTCGCCGTAATGGGCAGGATCCGATCGCGCCGCCATCCAGGCGATCATATTGTTGCGCCCTTCCGGTGTGAACGGGCTGATCAGCTTGAACTCCAGCTCATCGCCTGATTCCACAACATCATCACCCCCGATGAGATCCCTTGGCAGCCGACCCAGTACGTAATATGGCTCCATAAGCAGTCTTTGCCCTCCGTACTGTTCAAACGGACGCTGCCAGCGGTCTTCGTCATTGTAGAAAACCCTAGGATTGGTCATGTGATACCGGCTGTATTTCTCCAACTGAACCTCGAACAGGTTGACGGGATACCGGAAATGCTCGGCGAGCCCCTCCGGGGCGGCCTCGGCGGATTGAAACAAGTCGGGAAAGATCCCCTGGTAGATCCGGATCACCGGATCGCTGTCGTCAACCACATAATATTCCACCGATCCCTCATAAGCATCCACCACGATTTTAACCGGGTTGCGGATGTAGTTGATGCGACCGTGCGGATCGGCGTAGGGAAACTTGGAGGATGTAGTATAGGCGTCCTGAATCCAGACCAATCTGCCGTCGTGCACGACCATATAGGGATCTTCATCAAGTGTCAGGAATGGAGTGATCCGTTCGATGCGCTCCTGCACCCCTCGCCAAACCTGTAAACGGCTTTCGGGGTGGATATAATCGGAAAGCAGAATGTTGATATCCCCCAGCTCCCATGAAAATAAAAGTCGATGGAACCAGCTGCTGAATGCCAACCCGCCGTTTCCGGAGTAGTGGTGATAGACATTGGCGTCGCCGGAGGGATAGTGCAGCTCTTCGGTGCCGGTGTTGACGATGACATACCCGGGACTCTCCTTGCCGTAGTAAATGGCAGCATTGTCGATGCGGATGTCGGGATGCGTCACCGGCGGAAGATCACGTGCAATCATGATCGGCTCGCCCTGACGGTTGGTTCGTGTGACCGGACTCATCGCAATGCCGTAGCCGTGTGTATATTGCAGGTGGCGGTTAACCCAGGTGTTGGATCCGTCCGGCAGTTGTGGTGCCAGTTCCCGGCCGGCAAGCATTACCTGCTGCTTTTCACCGTCGATAGTGTACCGGTCGATGCCAATCGTGTTAAATTGATAGTATGGCCGGATTTCCTGAAGCTGACGATAGGTCTGGATGAGCAGCCGTGGATCCCAAAGGCGGATGTTATCGATCACTTTTTGATTGGCTCGGATGTCATCGGCCCGCAAAGTATCGTCGGCGGGATAATCAACATTCCGAACCTGGTCGAGTCCGTATGCGAGTCGCGTCATCTCGATGCTGTGGGTGATGTAAGGCTCTTCAATTTCAAGTTCATTGGGATTCACCCGGAACTGCTGTACGGCAGAAGGCAGGATCAGCCGTCCGAAAATCAGGACCAGTGCTGTGAGTCCCGCCAGTCCGATCAGTGCTTTTCCCATCGAGACCCACCGGCTGGCTAACAGAAGCAGGGCAAGCAACATCGTGAGAATGGTCGCCATCCAGAGAGTCGGCAATTCAATGGCGACATGCGTATGTCCCGCCCCAAAAATCACGCCATCCTCCCGGAAAAGTAGTTCATAACGCGACAGGTAAAAACTTGCAGAGAGCGAAAGCAGCCAGAGCGCAGCGTTGACCTTGATATGAGTCAGTACACCGGATTTGGCACGGAGCCTTTCACCTGGTCGAAAACTGATCATGTCGGTGGCAAAGTAGACCAGAGCCAACAGAAAGGTGACGATGAACGTGAGCGCGGTAAGGGATCCCTGCAGCATCGAAAGAAGCGGCAGCTGAAACATGTAAAAACTGATATCGCGTTCGAAGATCGGATCGACGGCGCCAAACGGTTGTATCCAAAGAAACCGGAGGGCATCGTCCCAGCGTAAGACAACGGACATTGCAAAGATAAATGCGATAAACAATGCCAGAAGCGTCAAGGCGAGACGGGTCCACTTCTGGCGAC
This sequence comes from Balneolales bacterium, assembly GCA_007131625.1. Lineage (GTDB taxonomy): Bacteria > Bacteroidota > Rhodothermia > Balneolales > Natronogracilivirgulaceae > SLQC01. The sequence goes on from SLQC01000297.1 coordinate 9,937, forward strand.
TGTCCGCCGGGATGGTGACATTCAGATTGCCGATGAGAATGGCAACGAGCCGGGAATCGTCCAGCTGGTGGGACAGGTAGCGGAAATTGATCAACAGATATGTGGCTGCCAGCAAGAAGGCGCCGAAAAACAGGATTAATTGTGCGCTCTTCAGTACCCGGAAAATTTCGGAATATCCCAATTCTCTGAGCCAGAGATATTCCATGATCCAACTGGATGAGATCATCAGCAGGACTACGGGAATGATAATGAAAAGCGCAATTCGAAAAATACGCAGTGCCATAATAATATGCTTATTCAAGTATGTTGTAACGGGTCTGAGCCGTTGTAATTATTTATATATTAAGGTACACTATTTTTTCTTCTCCTCTATGGCATCGGCAAGGGTAGCTTCTTTTGTGTAGAATCGGCCCCATTTGGACTCTGGATCGTGAGGGGTAAGCAGCGAAACCACAACCAGGACCATAATCGATGCCGAAGCCGCCGGCAGAATGATATACTGTTCGTTCAGCAGCTGTTCGCCGGTGGTGCTGACCAGAATCGAGTTGGCAACGGTGATGAAAAGCGTTACGCCCATTCCGGTCGCAATGGAAGAGACCCCGCCGGCGACTGTCACCCGTTTCCAGAGGAAGGCGGCCAGCAGTGCGGGGGTAAGTCCAGCCCCGACCATCGTGTATGCCGTTAGGGCCATCGCCAGGATGGTTTCAAACTGTGTAAGAAGCAGGTAGGCCATCACTCCAAGCAGTACAACCATCCCTCGCTGGAAGAAAACAATGAACTTGCTGTCGGCGGTCGGATTGATGAACCGTTGATAAATGTCGCGGGTCAGGTTGGTCGACGGTGTCAGCAGGAAGCTGTTTCCCGTGGAAGTGATGATGGCGACCGAAGCCATGATGAGCAGGAGGCCGACTGCAAGCGGCAATCCGACTTCCGTGCCGTACCGGGCGGTATGGAGTATGATCCGCTCGGAGTCACCACTGGAGAGGAATAATTCGGAGGCGGCCGGCAGTGCATTAAAATGGCTGAATGCAAAAATGGCCAGCGACGCCAGTGCGGTCTCCACGATGATGGTTCCGATCACCCACCACAAAACAGCCGATTTTGCCGATTTTTCGTTGCGCGCAGAGAAAAATTTCTGATACATGTTCGATTCACCCAGAAGCAGGAAAAAGGTTGGAAGGAAAATGCCCATTGCCCACCAGAAATTATTATTGCCGAACAGGGTGAAATAAGAAGGATCGAGCGTGGTTGTGAGATGTTCGGCACCGCCGATGTTGATATAAACAAGCGGAGCAGCAATGATGACAGCGGCGGTGATGACGGCACCGTTGATGATATCGACCGAGACGATGGAGAGCATCCCGGCAAAAGCAGTGAATATGACGATGAATCCAGCGGTCAGCAAGACGCCCTGCCACTCCGGAATGCCGGCCACCAGATCGAGGACAAATCCGCCCGCCCGGAACTGATACCCGACGATGGTGGTGTAGGCAATCACGATCACGATAGTCCCGAGAATGCGCGCCCATTTGTTGTAACGCAGCTCGAGGATGTCAGGAACGGTGAATTCGGCGATCCGCCGGACACGTGCCGCCAGGAAAAAGACAATGACGATAGCGACCCAGGCTCCGGCGGCCATCCAGAGTTCCGAAAATCCGATATTTGCGGCGAGACCGGCTCCTGCGAGCAGGCTTCCCGATCCCATCCAGGTACATAACAGCGTACCGACCAACCGCGGTGTGGATACCGACCGGCCTGCGACCATGAAATCCTCCTGGTTCTTGACCACGAAGCTCTTCCAGATTGAGATGGACATGAGCAGGACCAGATATCCGATAACTACAAAGAAAAAAATCACAAAACCTCCGTGCGGTGAGATGGGTTTTTAATCGTTGCCGGAATTACTCTCAATTGAGCGTTTATACAAGAAGTCGAACTTCTGTTCCGGATGTTTTTAATTCATGAGTCGATGTATTTATTCGTGTGTCGGCGTATTCATTCATGAGTCGGCGTATTCCTTCCATTTCAACTCATCAGACGAAGATAATAAATGAATGTGCGTTTATTCACAAGTATTTGTCGGAGTGTCACCATACCACAAATGCCGAATTCGCCCGGATACCCACGCTGATCAGGTGCACATCAGCGGGCACGGCGGGCACTCCGCTGTCATGCAGGTACTCGTAATGCAACGCAATCCGGAAATCACCGCCGCTTCTGTGAAAATACCATCCTGTTGACACACCGCGGTTGAGCCGGAGATTCCCATCGAGGTTGACCACATGCAGGCGGGACTCCAGGAATATACCGCTGACGGATGGATTTTCGCGCCAGTGTGCCTGAAGGGTGAATTCGTTGCTCAGATCGTTCCAGTCGGGAGCATATGCTTCAAGTTCACGCGATTTGCGGCGGTCCCAGGTGATCACATACTGATCGAATCCGGCCATGAGCATTATATCGTTTGTGCGAAAAAGTGAAGCGGGCTGTTGATACCGAACTATCATACTACTGAAAATGAGAGACCGCTCTTCGCCGCGCTCCAGATTATCGATGTCGTGCTTGCAGCGATGCATGAATCCGATCTGCAAATAGCCGGGATTAAGGTGGTTGGTGTAAAGAAGGCCTTCCTCCCAGAAGATGGCTCTTGGATTGAAGTTGATGTCATTGTGGGGATCGGCGATGAACTGAATCTGTCCGGTCAGCAACAGGGAGGCGGTGCTGCCCTGACGCCATAGCTCAACGTAGCCGCCGAGATCCTGATACCAGAGATGATGGTCATCGCTGCTCAGAGCAAAGTATCCGAATCCGGCCCAGCCTCCAAATGTGTTGAAGCTCTGAGCCTTATTATCCGGCAAATGATGACGGTCATCCAGGAGCGGGTTGATGATAAGACCCCGGGCGGCCTGCCGCTGTGCTTCGAGTGTAGCGGGAAGCAGCATGATGATGATCGGGAGAAGGAGGACGATCAGAATGGTTCGTGTAAATCTGATTTTGGTATGATGGCAAATGTTCAGAAAGGTCCGTGGATTCCCAGGTTCAGGATAACACATAACGGTTTGAAAGTTTCCCCATACCAGCCTGATATGTGGAGTGAGAGGTTGCTTCGAATTTGTGATACCTGTTATAATTACCAATCTAAGAAATACGCGAAAGCTTCGCATGTATCATCCGGAATTCGGTTCCGCCCATTACTGCGATTGTAACTGCACTTGGAGAAGCCGGTATTTTACTTCCTGGTTCCCCGCTTCACTCCATATCGCTGATCCGTGATCAACGGCAACTATTTTTTTTGTTTCGGAAGCATTTATACATTCGTTTAGCAGATCCGGGTATCCGCGCAGTGGGAACGGTCAGTGGAACAGGTACTGCTGAAAGTTGAAGCAAATAGGGACTTTATTGATTATCTTGCACAAGAGCACGGTTACAATGATATCCTGCCGGTACTTGGTGTACCGTTGTGATATGAAAACAGAGAACATCATCACGTGATTATGAAAATAATTCTGCCAGCCTTTTCTCTTTTATTTATCATATCCGGCATGGACTACTTTTCCAAATCAGAAGTGGCCGGTGCATTTGCGGAACAATTTGATACAGTTCATACATCCACCACGGTACAAAGCGTTCCGGTAAAAACACATCCAAACCATACCCTGTTTCCCGGATCTGTATCCGTCAGCCCTTCAGCCACAGGATACATGCCCCCTGGATCCCTGTTTTCCAGGCCGCTTTCTCCGGGTTATCTCTACCTGAGCATCAACACGGATGTGTGTCCGGACAGATCGTGTCTGAATGCCGGGTACTCCGTCACATCTTATGCGTGGACTCAGTCACCTGATGATTTGCGGTGGAATAACTCAATTGACGGGTCAATTCCGGTTTTTGATAATCTCGGTACACAGATTTTTCTTTACATGGCAAGAGATTACATACAAGGTGAGCTTAACTTTATTTCCTGGCATCATCGCTCGAATTACCGGCGTTTTGCTCCCCGGTCGGTCTCGGAATATCAGCAACTCATCCGGCGAAACCGGTCGGGCTGAGGTTATCTTCTGATATTCAAACAAATTAAAGAAGTAATGAATATGTCCGATCAACTTTCTGTCCGAAAAGCGTTTGAATCTGATTTCGAAACATTGGTTCAATTTAATATTGCTATGGCTCTGGAGACCGAGCAGAAACATTTGTCAAGAAGCAAGATCGAATCCGGTGTAAAAAGACTATTTCAAAAACCTGAATACGGATTTTATTTGGTAGCAGAAGCCGACAGGCGAATAGTTGGTTCTTTGATGGTTACCAAAGAGTGGAGTGATTGGCGAAATGGTCTTTTCTGGTGGATTCAAAGTGTATATGTCCTCCCTGAATATCGGCGTCGTGGTGTATATCGTTCGATGTATCAAAAAGTTGGTAAAATGGCAAAGAATCATCCGGAGGTATGTGGCAGTCGTTTATACGTGGAACGGGAAAATTTTGCTGCCCAGCAGACATACACCAGACTGGGAATGAGCAAGACTCACTATATTATGTTCGAAGAGTTGTTTAGAAAATAATACAGATCGCATAATTTCGTACATTTCAGACTTTTTGCGGGTGCAGTATTGCTTTGTATCTTGTGATTCTTGTTATCCCCACCAATCCGGAACATACGTGAAAAATTCGCATCCACATTCCATCAGACAGAATCCTCCAATTGCTGCGATTGCCACCGCACTCGGAGAAGCCGGTATTTCGGTGATCCGTGTCTCTGGCAAGGGTGTGCTGGAAATGATTTCGAAGATCTTCCGGGGAAAGAACCTGGCGGACCAACCCACGCATACCGCTCATTTTGGTCGAATAACAGAAGGAAACCGAATTATCGATGAAGTGGTTGCCACAATATTTCGTTCTCCAAAATCATATACCGGTGAAGATACGGTGGAGATCTCCTGTCACGGCGGTGTACTGGTGACTCAGGATGTTCTCGAGACGATTCTCCGTCAGGGTGTGCGGCACGCGGAGCCGGGTGAGTTTACACAACGTGCGTTCCTGAATGGGAAGCTGGAGCTCTCGCAGGCCGAAGCGGTGGCCGATCTCATTCACGCACGAAGCCGGAAAGCGGTGGAGGCGGCAAGCCAGCAGCTGGAGGGCGCGCTCGGGCGCCACGTCAAGGCATTCCGGCAGCAGATCATCGATGCAACTGCCATGGTGGAACTGGAACTGGACTTCATTGAAGAGGATGTCGAGTTCGCCAACAAGGAGCAGTTGAAGAAGTTGCTTCATGATGTGGATTCGGAAATCGAGCGGCTGCTGAAGACCTACGAATCAGGCCGGCTGGTGAAACATGGCGTACAGACTGTCTTCGTCGGACCTCCGAATGCCGGCAAATCGACGCTGTTGAACACCCTGATGGGCAAGGAACGGGCAATTGTATCAGCGACTGCGGGCACCACCCGCGACGTGATCGATGCGGACTGGAGTTACGAAGGGCTGACATTCACCCTGACCGATACGGCCGGATTGCGAGAGACAGTAGATGAAATCGAGTCGGAAGGGGTCCGTCGGTCGGAATCGGTTGTGACTAAAGCAGACCTGATCCTCTATTTGAAGGATATTTCTGAACCGGTGGCTGACGAAGAGCAACGTCTGTTGAAGCGCATCATTGACCGGTCGGGAGGAAAAGTGTTGTTGAAAATCGGTACGAAAAAAGATTTGGTTGGATCGGATGCAGGAATTAAAACCAGAACCGGGGCTGGAACAGAAACCGGGGTCGATACGGGAGTTGAATCTGAAACCGGAACGGAATCCGGAGTCGGTGCTGGAGCTGGATCCGAAGCCGGAACCCAATCAGAGACAGAAACAAGATCAGAATCCGGCATACCGGCGGCAAATTGGTTCGATCTTATGATTTCAGCCAAAGACGGCTCAGGCATCGATGAACTCAAGGAGCGTATGCGTTCGGAGGTGTTGAAAAACCGGGAAATCGACACCGGTAAGCTGCTGGTTACCTCAAGCCGGCACCGTGATGCGCTGGAGAAATCACGGCATCATGTACAAGAGGCGCTGGGTGCTCTCGAAAGCGGCATGACCGGCGATTTTCTCGCAATCGATCTTCGGGCAGCACTCAACGAATTGGGAACCATCACCGGGGAGATTACCACCGAGGATCTATTGGACTCAATTTTTTCCCGGTTTTGTATCGGTAAATGAAACACCCTTGGCAGAAGTTTTTGACATACAGGCAATTGTTTAAACACGGTCATGGGTATTTAACTGGCCTGTTTCATTGGGCGCCTGCGCGTTTCATTGAGCATCTGACGACAGATTCGAAGATCACGAATTACCCAGTGAAACGCGTAAGCTAAATCAAACATTAAAAACAGATAATACGGATGATGAGCTTCACAAACGTATGTTTGATGCACGATCATTATTATAAGCCTTACAGCTTATAATAAAAATAATAAGCCTTATAGCTTATAATTTGCTTTGACAAGTCTGATAGCTTATCTTATGAGTGACATATCATCAAAAAAATAACTCATGCTGAAAGCTGTACTTACTGCTGATATTAAAAGGTCCACAATGCTGGATTCTTTTGAGTTAGAGAACATCCAAAAAACTGTAAAAGAGCAAGTGCTGGAACTCGAACAGCAAGGTTCTGTTTCGAAAATTTCCTTTTTCAGGGGAGACAGCTTTCAGGTATTGGTCAATCATCCTGAAGAAGCTTTACGAGTCGCATTGCTGTTGAAGACAAGCATAAATATGCGGAAAGTGGATCATGATCAGAAAAGCAGACGTGCCAAGCCGTTGTACGATGTCACTATTTCCATAGGCCTGGGGAAGGTGGAGCAGGACATCGATATCAACCGGCAAAATGAACGGCCGTTTATTCTGTCGGGCAGGGGACTTGATTATCTGAAAAAACAAAACCATACGCTGGGTGTATTTACGGGTCATGAGGAAAATGATATCACCTATGCCACGATATTTGAACTTTACGACTGGATTATGAAGCAATGGTCTGTTACTTCTGTTGAAGTAGTGTATTATAAATTAAAAGGTTTGAAGGAGCGTGAAATCGCGCCGTTGCTGAATATCAGCCAGTCTGCTGTTAATCAGCGCTCACAGGCCGCCTGCTGGAATGGCCTGGAGCAGATCATTGCACATTTCAAAACCATTGGTGCAGGAAAATATGGATGAGGTTTGGCGCATACTGATACCTTTGCTGTTGGCTCATATTGTGACCGATTTCTTCTCGCAGACCAAAGGTATGGTTGAGAAGAAACGAGCCGGGAAGTGGAAATCGAGTGCCATGTTGGTCCACGTGCTTATTGCAGGAAGTACCGCGTATGCATTTACCGCTCTGTGGCAGGCTTACGAAATATTCTGGATAACGGCACTGAGTCACTGGCTAATAGATGGCTGGAAAAATTCCCGAAAGAATCCGGATAAACCATCTCTGTTTTGGGCAGATCAGTCGTTGCATATATTTGTGATTGCAGGATTATGCCTGTGGTTGACAAGTCCCTCGATCTGGTATGATCCCTTGGTGGATGCTCCATGGCGTGAATCGGGTATCATTCTGTTGGGCTTTCTTTTCGTATTGCAACCAGGCAGTGTCATTGTTCAGAAAGTTATGTCGCAATGGAATCTGAATTCTTCCGGGATTGCCTTAAACGAGGAGCTGCCCAATGCGGGCCACATCATTGGGTTACTGGAGCGTACGCTCATTTTTGTTTTTGTGGTGCTGCAACAGTTTGCAGCAATTGGATTTCTTATTGCGGCAAAATCTATTTTGCGATTCGGCAGCAATGCAAAGAACAATCAGGAGCGTAAAGAAACAGAATATATTCTCGTGGGCACCTTGCTCAGTTTTACGTTGGCAACGCTAACCGGATTGATTGTCACCTGGATTTTATAAGACTCAAGCCAAAATCAAAATCTCCAGATTTAAATTACTGGTACAGACAAATCGGCACCTGGATGCTCTGTTTGTTAATTGCCGGATGCAGTGAGAGCAGCACCTCCCCGGATTCTCCGCCTGTTGAACCGGGTTCCTTCTCGATTTCCCGGATTCATGGATATTCCGGACCATTCTGACTCCCCTCAACTGAGTCTGGAATTACGCAATCCAGACACTGTCATTCCGGCAGATGCTGCCCCCCCCCCAGAATGCTACAGGGACCAAAAACGGACCGAAAAGTACTGGAGAAACTGAAAAATACACTTAAATCAGGCCAGCCCGGTCACGCTGAATTGATCAATTATAAGAAAAAACGGAGCAACGTACTGGACCAGTATTACTATTTTTCCTGTAAGAGGCGAATCATCGGATCTTCTATACTGGGTAAGTGTTAAAAGAGATAATTTCCAATAGTATCACGCACGCTTATAAGGAAAATGAACAAGGGTAATACAATGTAACTTATCTCAAAAAGACAAAGAGATTACACTTATTTATCAGGAATAATGGACGGGACTTCCAAAGGA
>SLQC01000083.1 GCA_007131625.1 Balneolales bacterium
ACCTGGTGGGCGGATCCGATTGAGGGGCTTGAGGAATTGCATCTGCGAGCAGGAAACCGGTTGTATGGAAGCGGCCATGACGGAATGATTGTAGGCCTGGAAGCGGAGCCGGGATCAGTCACCGGCAGTCAGATGTCCTCCTCAGTGGTCTGGCGGGACAAGGTCGAAGGCGAGGTCTTTCGTATGATCGCGGCGCGTGATCGCCTGTTTGTGGTCACCGTGGAGGGCCGTTTGTATTGCTTCGGATCCGAACAGCAGGAGCCGGTGGTCCATTCCTACCGTCCACAACCCTTGCAGAGCGGAGACGATGATTGGTCCGACCGGGTGGAGGAACTGCTTGAGTCGGCGGATCAACCGGCAGGGTATGCCCTGATGTTTGGAGTCGGCAGTGGCCGGATGCTTGAGGAATTGCTGATACAGTCGGATTTACACATAGTGGCTTTTGATCCGGATCAGACAAAGGTGGATCGCCTGCGTGATCAATTCCTTACAGCCGGTTTGTATGGCCAGCGGGTGGCCGTACATCAGGGGGATGCGATGTCAAAACGCTTACCGGACTATATAGCCAGTTTGATTGTCTCTGAAGATCCGTCGGCAGGAGGTATAGATTCCGGTCAGTCCTTTGCCGAAGCGTTGTACCGTCCGTTGCGTCCATATGGCGGCACGGTGTATCTGGCGATACAGGAGTCGCGACGCAGCTGGTTCCGGCCGTTTGCAACGGATCATCAGAAGCTGTTTGCCGATGCAGTAGAATCGGCGGAACTGGAAAAAGCGGAGCTGAACCTTAATCGGGATCACGTACTGCTGCGTCGGCCGGGATCACTTCCGGGCGCAGGGACATGGTCGCATCAGTATTCGGATGCCGCCAACACCACCTACTCGGATGATGATCGGGTGCGGTCGCCGCTGGGAATAACCTGGTTTGGCGGTCCGGGCAATGAGAAACTACCATGGCGACATGCAAACTACCCGGTACCACAAGTCGTCAAAGGTCGAATGATATTACTTGGTGATCGTTACATTTCAGCAAGATGTATTTACTCCGGCAGAGAGCTCTGGGATTATGAACTGGAAAACTTCGATTATCTGCAGCCACCTTATTTGTATGATCCAGGTGCGAATTTCATAGGAAGTCCATATGTCACTACGGAAGATAACGTATATCTGATTTATGAGAATCAATGTATTCGACTGGATCTCGATTTCGGCGAAAAGGTGGGAAGTTTCTTGCTGCCTGACCGGGATGTATTGCAGCAGCAGGTGTCGGTTCCGGCGATGGATGATTTTCGCAAATCTTATGCAGCAACACTCATGGATCGCGGAGTTCCGGGTGAGGTTCATAACGCAAATATCCTGGATGCCATTCAGACATATCCCTATGAATTCCTCCTTGCCAACGAGAATGAATTGGATATGATAGAGCCCGGCACATATTACATTGGCATTGTCGGCAGAACAGGCCACCGGCACAGAAATAATAGCGAAATCCGTAATTATGAATTTTTAGTCGATGGTGAACCAGTTGAATTGAGGTCAATTACCCCCGAACGAGGGTTATACTTTGAATATGTTTCTGCCACATCAGGACATGCCGCCGGGGGACTTGAGGTTGGCACGGTTATCACTGTTTCACCAGTAGCACTGACTCCGGATTCCCAACTGGATATCACTCGGTGGAGCAGTTCGGAATATGACCGGATCCTTTTTTTCCCGACAGAGGATGATGTGGAACAAATTCCGCAGGCCATCCGCAACTTTCAGGAGTCTAGACCGGCTTCCATTTACACGGGTGAACCGGTTCGATGGGGAAATATTCGTGCAAGTGGCGATTATCTGGTCATCGCCGCCTATCCCCATATGTTTGATGATCAACGACCTGGATTGTCACTAAACTGGAATGCAACATCCAGTGAGTTTATCGTGGTAATGGACAGAAGAACGGGGGATATTGAATGGATACATCAGGCACGCTATGGTTTCCGTCATAATGCGATTGCGGTTTCATCAGACCGCGTTTTTGTCATAGATCATTTGTCGCAGGAACTTTTGACAAAACTCGAACGAAGGGGAGTGCGTCCGGAAATCTATCCTGAAATTAGAGCATTGGACATACAAAGCGGTGAAGCGATCTGGAGCTATAGTGATGATGTCTTTGGAACCTGGCTGTCTTATTCAAAAGAAAATAACGTGCTATTACAAGCCGGCAGATATGGCGGGTTGCGAGTGCTTGCGGACGAACCACGGGACCGCATGCTTGCCCTGCGTGGAACTGATGGAGTTAAACTATGGGAACGCAATGAACGTCATACCGGTCCGGTTGCTTTGCATGATGATCAGCAACGTATCATTGCGGGACGCAATGAACGATCTCTTGATATGTTGACAGGTGAGATTCGTCAGGCAACTAATCCAATCAGCGGATTTCCCGAGCCATGGAGGTTTCATCACACTTATGGTTGCGGATCACAAAATGTAAGCAAACACCTGATAACATTTCGATCGGGAGCAGCCGGTTACTTTGATCTATTAAGTGAAAGCGGAACCGGGAATCTGGCGGGTTTCCGTGCCGCTTGCACCAATAATCTTATTGTGGCAGATGGAATACTCAGTGCTCCTGATTATACCAGATCCTGCACCTGCAGCTATCAGCTTCAGACATCCCTGGCCTTTGTACATATGCCGGATGTAGAAATGTGGACTTTTAACACATTCTCTGATCCCGAACCAGGTACAATAAGGCAAGTGGGAGTCAATTTTGGAGCACCGGGAAGCCGTGTTGATGATGGTGTTATGTGGATCAATCATCCCCGCATAGAGCGTGTCCCTGTGCCAACTGTGCCGATGGAAATTCATCCAGCTGATGAAAGTGTTGGTCTAAAATGGTTTACGGGACATGCTCTGGAAATTATGGCAGAGAACAATGGATATCGCTGGGTTGCCGCATCAGGCGTGGAAGGAGTCAGGGATATCCGGTTGGGCGGCCTGTTTAATAGAGGAATAAATGGCGGATCCAGCCCGGAGAGTGACATCACTTATTCCGTAAGACTTCATTTTTCCGAGCCGAAACCCATTTCCAGGGGTGAAAGGATATTTGATGTATTAATGCAAGGTGAAAAAGTCCTTGAAAATCTGGATATCGTACAAAAAGCCGGCGGAACGAAACGAGTGTATGTAGCGGAGATCACAGGAGTCCGCCCGGATGGTCAGGGAGATTTGATCCTTGAGTTCTTACCCTCACCGGGCAGCGAACGAAAACCGCTGCTCAACGGAGTGGAAGTACGAATGGAAGCAGATCAGCTGGTACGGAGTAGCATACCGGAATCGATTATGAGGTGATTCGCAAGCGTTTGCAGGTAAAGATTTAGGAAGATTTCCGGGCCGGATTCAAAAAGCAGAATGAGGGTTACCCTTTTGCTACTGTTTCAAGCCGGTCCAATTCAGCCTCGTCACAGGGTTTGTAGGCGCAGGCCAGCCGGACATTCTCATCTACCTGGTCGACCCGTGTGATGCCTACGGCCGCTGTCGAGATCGGGAAAGTGTCCCCCCCGGCACAACCGGCGCTTAAAGCATATTTCATGCTTTGTTCCATGGTAATATTTTGCTCGAAAATTTCATTTCTGGCTGTGAGCTTCATGCCAATGACGCCCACGTCTTTTTGGGCAACTTTGTAAAGAAACTCACGTGTCTGCTTTGGACCTTGATTCATGCGCAATCCGGCCGGATTAATTGTCAGAAAAATGCAGTCAAAGTCATATCTTCGCAATGCTTCTTCCAGAACTTCAGTTGAATGGCTGCTGATGCCGATATTTCCGATCCGGCCCTTTTCCCGAAGCCGCTCAAAAGCAAGAACAGCCCCTTCGTTTCTGTCAAGCAATGTATTGAGATCGTCCATTGAATTGACCACATGCATAAAGTACAGATCTATGTAATCCGTTTGCAAACGCTCGCAGCTTTTTTTGAAACGGTCATCCTCTATGCCATGCATGGTACGCTGACGTGTTTTTGTCGTCAGAAAAACTTCATCACGGCGGTCTTTCATCACTTCGCCGATATAAGTTTCACTGATTCCATTGCCATAAGCTTCGGCGGTGTCGATGTAGTTGATGCCCAGATCGAGTGCCCGGTTGATGATGGTTACCGCTTCATCGAGATTACCGGGCTGTTCAATAGTGCTTTGCCCGCCCAGGCTGATGATGCTTGCATCATACCCGGTTCTACCAAGCCGCCGTTTAGGCATATTCAATTTGTTCAGGGATTCAGCAACGGATGTTGCCGGATTGGACCATTTAAGCAAGGTGGCTCCAAGGGCTGTTGCTGCCGTTGTTTTTAGAAAGTCACGTCTTCCAATATTTTTCATGGGTGTATGATTTGGATTTCCAAGTTCAGTTGGAGCACCCATGAATTACTGTCATGCTCGTATGTGCTGTAAATCTCAGCATGGGTGTCTCATGGCAGATGCTCCTTTTAAAATGATTTGACTCAATATTAATGGGGATCTGATGTAACCTGGTATTTAAATATTATATAATGCAGAATAAGAAATTGGAATTTTATTTGAAAGTTATTTTTTGAGAAACAATACTTTTCCGAACTATTTTCCCAGAGTTAACTTGTATTATCCACTCAGTATGCCAAAGAAACTACTCAGATCAATGTGAATCTGAATTCACTGTATGTGCCCAGCCTCTCGTCCACTGTCGCGTTGTCATTGCAGCCAGTGCCCGCCGTAATCCGGCTTCTGCCTGGTTCGACAACGTTTCAGACGGCAATAATTCCATTTCCGAAGAAGAAGAATGGTTTACGGCCGCATTGGTCGAAATTTCATGTTCTAGTGACGATTCGTCCCCCGGCAGTGAAACAGCAGAAACAACCGAATTTACCGGAATCATTAGTAATAAAAACAAAAAAGCGATTCCAATTCGGAAAGATTGGACAGATCGATCTTTGTAATACATTTTCATAAATAAAAAATTAAATGAAAGTTACATACCAATTGATCACGTTCAAGAACTCCCACTCAGTGAAATAGCCGTACGTTCAGAATGGAACTGTCTGTTCTCATTTGGAGATCAGACTTACCCTTTATTATTCGAATAGCATATGAATTGAGCTGCAAGATACAAACTGCAGATGACACTTTTTTTCCTCCCCAAATAGTCTGAACAAGGAGAGTTCACAGATTAATTACAGAAAATTCTATCTTTTTTTTATAAGTAGAATAATCAAATGGTCTTTCCCCTCCCCCCGCAAGTTCTTGCAGAATCGTAAAATAGGCATACATCATACGGTTTCAGTCTTTGTAACATTAATAAA
>SLQC01000317.1 GCA_007131625.1 Balneolales bacterium
CACCCTTGTTACGATTTCAGCACACACAAGCAAGATAGAATCTCCCGGGTGCACCATGTGTACTTTTTAATCAGAAACTTGTAACACATGAATAATTACAACGTTGATTTCAACTCCCATCGCTTGAATGTGCCACCGTAATATTCGGCTAAATCCGCGAGATAATTACTAAGATCGAGAATGGTCTGCATGTCTGGTGTGATCACCGCATGAGCATGGCAAATCCAGCAGGAGCCGATAGGTATAATGTTAATTTCCCAATTCTCTTTCTGTAATCGGGCTGCCATATAATATGCAGAACTTTCCTCAAACAATTCAATATAAAAAAGGATGGATTTATCAACGGAAGCGGAAGAGTATCCGGAAATTGCGGCAAACTCGCTGTTCCCTAACATCTGTTCTGTACTATCCATATCAAAGATTTATGCCGATTTATGTCATAATTGAGAACCACATCCAATGATGTTTTACACCAAATGTATATCAAAGTTAAAAATTCACACCAAATTAACAATTTCAATATAACACACAAACTTGAAGATTTCGTTCCAAACCACTGTTTTCTGCTCCTAATTGTGAATTTTTATCTTGATGTTAAAATTAAATCCCTCTAAACATGTGATTCTTACGCGATTTATGTGTATACTTTGCAGATATGACGCATCGTGTTTGTCGGTTGCCATGTTAGTCGAACAGTTAGGGCCGTTGTAAAAGCTAAGTTGTACTCTTGAAGGTTTGTAGGTTGCCATGTTAGTCGAACAGCCGTCGTCAGCTGGTTTGAAATCGGTTTTCCTGTACAACGGAACGCATTTATATTATAAAAGCGTTTTCTGCTAAAAAATACCTTGAACACTAACAGGCCGGTCATCACACATAATACTTTTAATCAAAATAATAGCGTTAATCACTTATTTCATATGACTGTTGAAATTTAACTAAACCCATATAAATCATATATATCAATTTTTTATAATTTTTGTTTTATCACTTTGTAATAAACTCAAATTGAATTGAGTAATCACCGAAAACAATTCGTGAAATACGGAGACTTTATGACCAAGAAAGCAGTTGACACCATTGACACTGACAAATACCCGCATGTTAACAAGGGTCTGGATGGAATTGTAGCTTTTTCATCCTCCAAAAGCGCCATAGACGGAGATAAAGGGGAGCTTATCTATGCAGGATACAACATCGATACGCTCGCCGAGAATTCTACCTTCGAAGAGGTGGCATTCTTGTTGTGGTTCGATCGGCTCCCCACCCGGAAAGAACTGGATGAACTCAACGATCAGCTCGTCGCCGAACGGCACCTGCCCGATACAGTGGTTAACTATCTGAAGAATACCAGCAAGGATGCCGAACCGATGTCGGTGCTGCGCACTGCTACCTCCATGCTGGGCGATTTTGACGAGGAGGCAGAGATAAACGAACCGGAAGCAAATTTCCGAAAATCCATCCGAATGACTGCCAAAATGCCTGCCATCATCGCCGGTTTCCAGCGTGCACGCGATGGAAAGGAGGTTCTGGCTCCTCTCAAGGAAGGCAGCACCGCCTACGACTTCCTCTATATGCTCAATGGTGAACGTCCCGGTGAAAAAGCCGAAAAAGTGATGGACATCTGCCTTATTATCCATGCTGAGCACGGTATGAATGCCTCCACATTTGTGAGCCGTGCCGTCTGCTCTACCCAGTCTGATATCTACTCCGCTATTACCGGTGCCATCGGATCGCTGAAGGGTCCCCTTCACGGCGGTGCCAATGCTGCAGTCATGAATATGTTGCTGCAACTTGACGATGATGCCGATGTCGAAGCCTATATCAAGGAGCAACTGGCCGAACGCAAAAAGATCATGGGCTTTGGACACCGTGTCTACCGGACCATCGATCCGAGGGCCAAACATCTTCAGAAAATGGCCAAAGAACTGGCTGAAGAGACCGATATGATGACTCTCTACAACTGGTCGGAACAGATCCAGTCGGTCATGAAAAATGAGAAAGGAATTGATCCCAACGTTGATTTCTTCTCAGCAACGGTCTACTACTCTATGGGAATTAAAACCGATCTGTTTACCTGTATCTTTGCCATGAGCCGTGTAACCGGGTGGACAGCACACTTTTTGGAGCAAGCCGGCAATAACCGGCTGATTCGCCCGCGTCAGCTCTATACCGGCAAAAAAAATCTGCCATGGGTCCCCATTGAGGAGCGTAGCTGACCGGCAGAACACATTTTTCCACTTCGCATTTCTTATGCCGGGTTGATCTGCACCTCCCTCACCAGGGGGATACGGATCCACCTGGCTGATTGGGAATTTCAACATCCGATTTTTCTCCCTTTAACTTTTTGAGAACAACATGCCCAGATCTGTAGCTTCGGCACAACAGAAGGTCTTATCACTATTGCTCCGAAAAGGAGCACATACAGAATACGGGAATAGATTCGGATTTTCGAATATCAGCAACTATTCTGAGTATTCCGATAAGGTTCCGCTCACGACCTACGATGATATTGAGCCGTATATTGAACGGCTCAAAAAGGGTGAACATAACCTTTTATGGCCCAGTAAAATACATAATTTTGCCATATCGGCTGGGACTACCGGAAGGGGAAAGCATATTCCTCTGAGCGAGGAGCGGTTGCGCAGCGATCAGCGTTTCATGCGCAAAGTAATCATCTCATATCTGTCCCAAAAACCGAATTTGCTCTATTTTTTCATGGGCAGCCATGTGAGTCTTCCCGGCAATATTGAACGGCTGGACCCGAAATCGAATATTCGCCTCGGCGAAATCAGCGCCTATCTGGCCAAGTTGTCTCCGGGATGGCTCTCCTTGTTTCAGGTGCGGTCGACACATACGATGATCCGGGAAGAGTGGACCGAGAAATTTGACCGGACTCTCGAGATAGCAGTACAGTCGGATGTCCGGAAAATCGTCGCCATCCCCTCCTGGGCATTGCGCTTTTTTCAGCGGGCTCTTGAAATCACTGGCAAAAAACATATTCGTGAGATTTGGCCCAATCTGCGTCTGCTGATCTGTGGTGGCGAAGCCCTGAATACCTACCGCCCCCATTTCAACCAATTGCTGGAAGGCCTTGATATGGACTTTATCGAGAATTACGGTGCTTCTGAATCGTATTTTGCCTTCAGCGATGACTTGAAACGGACCGACCTTCGGTTGATCGTCGACAACGGCGTCTTCTACGAGTGGATTCCAATGCCCAAAAATCACAAAGACAATCTTCAGGAACAAAAGCCGGTACCGACATGGGAAGTTGAGAAGGGCATCCCCTATTCACTCGTCGTCAGCTGTAACTCCGGACTCTGGCGTTATATGATCAACGATGTCGTTGAGTTCACCGACACCGAACAGCCTCGTATTAATGTGGTCGGGCGTGTTTCCGAGGTTTTTGACCGGTTCGGTGAGGCAGTCGAGTCACACGAGGCACAGTCTGCTCTTGAGAAGAGTGCCGAAGAGTGCAACGCCACATTTTCAGTTTTCACGATGGGTGGACTTATTGATCCCGAGATCAAAGCGCCACGTCATTACTGGTTCATTCAGTGGGTCAAAAAGCCGGCTGATCCGGACAGGTTTACCCGTCTGCTCGATGAAAATCTCCAGGAGATCAACCGACACTATCACAATCGGCGCAGGAGCATGGGAATTCATCCTCCGGTTACCCTGAATATGACAAAGAAAGCGATGTACGGGTGGCGGGAAATACATCAGGCGCTCCACGCCCAGACCAAAATGCCCCGAATCATTGAAGACACGGACAAGATTACGGATATGATCCGTTTGTGCCGTGAATCCGACAAGAGCTTCGAAGGCAGGTGTACCGGTGAAGACCCAACCAAAGGGAAATCTTATTCAACAATCACCGAGAACGAAGAATAAGTCAACATAAAAGAGGCTGAGTAACCTTCTTATCAATCAACGTTTTACTCGCCATATGACGTATATTCATAAAACTCCACCCACTTTTCATTTTTTTCGGTAGTGGAGTTGTAGGATACGAAAATCGTCTTGTCTTCCAGAACACCGAGCACTACATCCCAAAAAGGCTCCTCAAAAACATACTGGGCCTCTTTTTCAATCTGCCCCTCATCGTCCAATTTCCAGATTTCAAGTTGGGATGAGTTGTAATTGGCATGTTCCTGTCCCCTTCCAATATGCCATTCATGGACCGAATTCAGTGTGGTATAAGCCACTGCAAGACGCTGTTCATCATATTTTGCACCAAACAGATAATGAGGCACCGCTTCGGAATCGGCATGCCCTGCAATCACCGACGTCCCCAGGCTCTTATTGGTCCCGATATCCACGGCATTGACCACCAGACTACCGGTCAATCCCTTATCAGGGCGGTAGGAAAACTCAGCTGGACGAAGATAATTGAGCAGATAAATCCCCAGGTCTCCAAATTTGTCTATACGGATACTGCGAGGAGGCTGCCCATCCGGTGATTCAAAAGCATCTATTTGGGTGATGGAAAATGAGTCATCCCGCGTGTCAATCCTGGCAAGATGTAATTCCTGGCTAACGGCCAGGGGAACGATCAGGTAGGGTCCGTCGACCAGTGCATCATACATTCTGGCTCCCTCGACAGGTAACGGCAAGTCATCCAGACGCTCCACCACTTCGGTTTGCAAATCCATCTTGAACCTGCGAACATATCTTGCTGTCCGGTCGGGCAGAAAAATGCGCATTGAACCATCTTCCGAAATGAATGTCATGGGGTTAAGCACACCATTGCCATTGCTGTAGACAAAAAGTTCCTGCAGCGACTCTCCATCGAACCTGTCAAGGTAGACTTTCCGTGAACGCCGTTCATCGGTAGGTACCCCTTCGTATTCGTCGGTGCGGTCATTATAGATGAAATACCTGGCTCCGGTCTCCGGATCCACCACCACATCCATCATCCCTGTTCGTCCGTCCTGCGGATCATTCCGGCCTCTGCCTGCTTCCGAAAATATAACCAATGTTCCCTGATCGCTGCTCCCATATTCCATGTTCCAGTAATAGAGATGTTCACCCACTCCGTTTTGAGGTGTGCAAGCATAATTCATAAGCATATGAACTTCATTACCATGAATATCAATACCTTTGTGTCCACCACTGCAGAGATAATCGCCAATATAAAGACGATCGATTTTGGTTAACACCGGCGTTTCGGTTTCCGGCATACATGCGGTTTGGCCGAGAGCCGTCATAAAAACGATCATCATTACAAGTAACTTTCTCGAGTCAGGGGAGCTTTTCATATTTGACCCCTTCGTGGAATTCA
>SLQC01000268.1 GCA_007131625.1 Balneolales bacterium
AACCAATCAACTTTACGAAGTATAATTGTACATTATGGCGCATCAAAGAATCGAAGTTGACCTGCCCCTTGCAAAAGTTTATGAGTTGATGAGCTCTCCAACTGATTTTCCGAAATTCATCACTTCTCTTAAGGAAGTAAATAAGATAAACTCACAAACTTTTGAATACGTAACAGAAATAGGTGGAGAAGAGTTCCGGTGTACCACCAATATAATTGATGATCTACGTAACACACGTTTTGCCTGGATCACCATTAATGGCAGCCTGAATCAGACCGGAACGATTCGTTTCACGCCCCTTAACAACGGTTCTCGTACCAGGGTAGATTTTAGCCTGGATTACCGGACATTTTTCGGGGATCCCTCCAATGATATGGCCAATTTCATAGAGGGTCTGCCGGATCAGCTGCAAAAAAACCTTGAGAAATTTAAGAATCTGGCAGAAAGTGGCAATTTTAAAGATGATGAAGAAAATGAGGAGTCCGCTTCCGGAACAAAGGAGGAAGAAGAAATTAAGGCCACTACCGGGAAGAATGAAGAGGTGACCGCCTGATTCTTTGTACTTATGATGTAAAAGGGGGCTATCACGCCCCTTTTTTTTTGCTCTGAAGATAAATTCACCAAGCATGCTACTATCTGAATTCCTTTCTTCGCCGCTTTCTCAAAAACCCCATCTGGTAGTAATTGGTCACCCGGTGTCACACAGCCGGTCACCTCGTATCCACAATCTGGCGGTTGATGAACATTCCCTCGATATAAGATATTATGCGGTAGACTGTCCGGAAAAGGAGTGGGATTTGATCCCGAATCTTCTGGCATCCCAACATATTCATGGTGTCAACGTCACTATACCACTGAAGAAACAGATAATCCGGTATCTTAACGGCTTGGATGAATCAGCCCGGGAAATTGGAGCGGTGAATACTGTAGTCCCGGTTCGATCCGGACCTTACAACAAGTCCCTGTCGCAGCCGGAATCGTGCAGACTTATCGGCTATAATACCGACACTTATGGGTTTATGAAACCGTTGGAATCGCTCATACCGTTTCCTGTTGCCACCATACTTGGGTCCGGCGGCGCTTCAAAGGCCGTCCGTTATGCTCTAACAAAAGCAGGCACGAAAAAGATCTACCTGGTCAGCCGATTTGCACAGACCGACTCAGCGGTAACCAACGCCGGAGAGATTTCCGTCAAAAACCATCTTGCCAGCATCCGTTCTGTTGGTGCCGGGCCAGCAACCGCCGGTACAACCTGCACAACAATTCCTTACAGCGACCTCGCCAAGGCTGTTCAAGAATCTGATCTCATTGTAAATACAACCCCCGCAGGCATGTATCCCGACATCGATGCCTCTCCCGTACCGGATAATATCTATCCGGAATTCAGTGATAAAACTTGTTATGATATTATATATAATCCATTGGAGACCAGTTTCTTAAAAAATGCTAAAAAACATGGTGCCAGAGTTATCGGAGGGCTGGACATGTTTGTTTATCAGGCGGCGCGTTCATTTGCGCTATGGTTTGATAAGCCGATGCCTGTCGAACGGGTGCGTAATCTTATGATGGAGGATTTAAAACTATGAGATCAGAATCAGGGGCTAAGCTGTTGATTCGATGATCCAAAACATGACTCAATGACTACGATCTGGAAGCAAAAAAATGGTGTACTAGCAACCTTTCTGACCCGTGAACTGGAGGATTCTTACGGCGTGGTTCAGAAACTTACATCCTTACCGTCCGATGAGGAGGAGTTGCAAGCTCTGGAGACCAACCGCCAGATAGTATCCAGGGTTTTCGATATTCCGGGGATCGACCTGGCTATGGGCAAACAGATACACGGGACCCATATTTCATACGCCATGCAGATGGGAATACATGATAATACCGACGGACTTGTAACGGATCGGTCGGGGATTGCTTTGGCAGTACTTGTGGCCGATTGTGCTGCGTTGTTGCTGGTAGATCGCGTTAACAAGGTGGCAGCCGCCGCTCATGCCGGTTGGCGAGGGGCTGCAGATGGAATTGCTTCTGCCGTGTTGGAGAGAATGACCTATCTTGGGGCAGAACCCGATCTTGTGGAATGTTATATCAGCCCATGTATATCTCTCGCCCGATTTGAGGTCGGTGAAGAAGTGGCGGCCCGGTTCCCATCCCGGTTTGTAGACCGGTCAGGTCTGAAACCACATGTAGATTTGCAGGGTTTTTTAACTGCGGAACTGATTCAAAATGGAGTGCCCCATGATCTGATTGTCGCTGACGGCCGGTGCACTTTTATCGGTTCCGGGAACCTGCATTCGTATCGGCGGGATGGTGAAGCGGCCGGCCGGATGATGGCTGCGGTAGTTTTGACATAAAAAGGGATCTTCTCCGTGGCAAAACCGTTTCAGTAGTTCTATTTTTTATGGTATTTTTACATGCCTTCTCCATCCTGTGAGAAACGGGACCGGATGGGCTTTCGGTAACTTCATTTTTTCATCTCGTCTATTAATGACGCAAAATCTCCTGATACTCGGGTCCACTGGATCCATCGGAACCCAGACACTCGACATAGTACGTTCTAACCCTGATCGGTTGCAAGTCACCGGCTTAAGTGCCCGATCCAATTGGAAGCTGCTTGCGCAACAAATCAACGAATTCCGTCCTTCTTACGGTGTATTGAGTGATATATCCGGTTTTCAGCAGCTCAAGGATGCGGTAACACACAAAGAAACCGAGTTGATTCAGGGTGGAGATGCGTTCAAAGAACTGGTGTGTCTGCAGGAAGTCGATACCGTCGTCAACAGTCTTGTCGGATTTTCGGGATTTCGTCCGACGCTCGCCGCTTTGTCGGCCGGAAAAAAAGTGGCGCTTGCAAACAAAGAGTCGCTGGTCGTGGGAGGGGCGTTGCTGACGCCATACCTGAACGGGCGCTATGACCGGCTGATCCCCATCGATTCGGAGCACAGTGCCATTTTGCAGTGTCTCGTCGGAGAACGCATGGAAAATGTAGCGAAACTGATTATTACGGCAAGTGGAGGACCGTTGCGGACATGGCCGGCTTCCGAAAACAGGAAGATAACGGCCAGGGATGCCTTGAATCATCCGAATTGGGATATGGGCGATAAAATCACCATCGATTCCGCCACGATGATGAACAAAGGAATGGAAATCATCGAGGCACACTGGCTGTTCGGACTCCCGCTCAGTCAGCTTGAAGCAGTGGTGCATCCTCAGAGCATAGTGCATTCCATGGTTTTGTTTCACGATGGATCGATAAAATCTCAAATGGGCATACCCGACATGCGGTTGCCGATACAATATGCACTTACATATCCTGACCGCTGGCCTTTACCTACCCGAAACATCGACTGGGGCCAACCTCATGAGCTAACGTTTGAGCCGGTCGATCTGAATAAGTTCCCCTGCTATGGGCTGGCTCTTGAAGCTGTAGAAACAGGAGATTACGCGCCCGCCATACTCAATGCCTCCAACGAGATTGCAGTTGAGCGATTTCTGAAAGGAGAAATTCCTTATATTCATATTGCTGAGATGGTGGAAAAAAGCTTGTCACATATAACCAATTCAGATACGTTATCAGTTGAGTCGCTGGAAGCGATTGACCGGGAAACAAGAGCTTATGCCCGGTCTATCTGATCATTTAACACTGTTTTCATGGAAGTAATTTTTGGTATACTGCAGACAATTTTGATATTTGTCGCAGCTATATTTGTACTGGTTCTTGTTCACGAATTGGGGCATTTTTTGGCGGCCAAACTCTTCGGGATGCGCGTTGAGCGCTTTTCCATCGGGTTCCCTCCGCGTCTTGCCGGAATCAAAAAAGGGGATACAGACTACTGTATCTCTGCACTGCCGTTGGGTGGTTACGTCAAAATATCTGGCATGGTCGATGAAAGTATGGACGATAGCTTCACAGAATCCGAACCCAAACCGTACGAATACAGAAGCAAACCTGTATGGCAGCGGATAATCGTTATTTCCGCCGGTGTCATTTTCAATATGATTCTGGCATACATCATTTTTGCGGTGATAACGTTTTCACACGGGGTGAACCAGATTCCTGCAGAAAATATCAAGGGGATGTATATTCCCGAGACGTCAACCGCTGCAGAAGTGGGATTTGAAACCGGTGACCGGCTGGTGGCTGTCAATGATAAGGAGATCGAGTATGTCCGCCGGGGCCAGTTTTTCTCAATGAGCGAAATAACCAGCCAATCGCTTCGATTCACCGTTGAGCGAAACGGATCGCTTGTAACCATTACTCCGCCGGTCGATTTTCTCGACCATTTGGCTCGAAATCCCGAATTTATCGAACTGCAGAACGCTTTGCCCAGCAAAGTAGGTGCTGTGTCGGATGGGTCACCAGCGGAACAAGCAGGACTGCAGGCTAATGATAAAATTGTGGCAATCGACGGTCAGGAAGTGGCCTTTTGGATCCAGATGGTCAATTTAATCCAGGCCGGTGGCGAGGAGATGGTATTCACAATCGAGCGAAATTCCGAGCGAATGGATGTGCCTATACGACCCGATCCCGATCGTCGGATCATTGGAATTGCTATTGTGGATCCGCAAGAATATTTCGGCTATGAGACCCTTCAATTTGGATTGTCAGGATCTATTCGTGAAGGAGTGAATCAGGCACATGACACGCTGTTTGGAATACTCAACGGCTTTCGCCAGTTGCTGACGGGAACCATATCAGTCCGTGAAAACCTTGGTGGACCGGTAGCTATCGCTTCTGTCACCGCCGAGGTAACCGAACGTGGCGGTGCTCTCGGATTCTGGAATTTTACCGCTTTTCTGAGTATAACCCTGGCGCTGATGAACATTCTTCCGATCCCGATGCTGGATGGTGGACATCTTATGTTCCTTATGTATGAGGCGATAACGCGCCGCGAACCTTCGATAAGAGTCCGCATGGCACTTCAACAGATCGGATTTATACTGTTGATCGGTTTGATGATTTTCGTCACTTTTAATGACATACTCAGACACGTAGTCAATTAAAATATGAGATTCGCCAAGGACGGAGTTCCTGTCATTATTGCAGTACTATTTCTGGCGTTGATTTTTATCACTGCCGGATGGATTATTAACAATACAGTTTCCTGGTTGTTTTATCTGGTAGCCGTCGGTTTAAGTGGATTTACCCTGTTTTTTTTTCGGGATCCGGAGCGCAATATTCCGGAGGGGGATTACCTGTTAGCTCCGGCCGACGGGAAAGTAATATCTGTGGAGGCGGTGCGTGAAGAGTCCTACCTGAAAGACAGCGCCA
>SLQC01000318.1 GCA_007131625.1 Balneolales bacterium
CAGCTGGTCAACACCATCCGCTATATGCTCAGACAGTCCGGAATTCATTATGACTGGAACAATATCAGACGCATCATGAACACCCGGATTCTTGCAACCATCGAACTACCCACGCAGACCAAGCGTATTCAAATTCGCAAACCCTCAGTGCCGGATCGGCAAGTGCAAGAAATTTACAAGGCCACCGGCTGTACCGAGACTCAAAAATCGGTCAAAAAATCTGTAGTGTACCACTGATAGTCGTAACCCATTGGGCACCAATAAAAGTTTGGGCTCAATTGCCAAGTTGGGTTAAATTGATAATGTGTTTAATTTGATTATGAAAGTCCCCTTTTTACGAAGGAAGTGGAGATTCTTAATCAATATTTAATAATTGAACTCAGGTTTTAAATGTCTTCATGGCCAGTACCGGGTTTACATATCCCGTCCATTTTCTATAAGCGGCTTACATCCCCAGCCTGAATGAATGGAGGTGAGTGATATTCTTCCAAACCTTGCCGGTCTATACCATGTTTTTAATCCCTTCTTGAATGTATCATCATCAAAAAAGGCAATCTGCATACAATCAACATTATCCGAAAAGTGTTGCATGCTACCCAAAGCGTCATACGCCATGGAAAAAGCGTGAAGTTCGTTTTTGAATTTTTGTACAACTTCAAAATCATACACGGTAAGTGTAATGGTAGTTTGTATTTCTGATTCAAGGCGCTTGTACGTCTGATCGGCCATGGAATGGGCTAATTGGATGGAAGAGATCCCAGGATTGCTCTCCAGCAAACCCAAATTTTCTGAATCGATATGAGATAAATGCAGATTTTGCGGGGAGGCAAGCAGAACATCGGAAAAGGAGATGAGGTGATCAGCCATAACCGGAGTACCGTTATTGCAGGTTGAGAGGACTACAAGATCAAATCGTTGGTCATCTCGCAATAAAAACTTCTGAATACCTGCTGAAAACGACCCGGTATTTACCGCAATCTTTGGCAATGTTCTATGGTATTTTTCGCCTTCACTGTCTGGTATTTCGTGTCCGAAATAGAGAAAGTAATTTTGCTTTTTTTCTTCCTGGGTATGGTTTCGGTATTGATCATAAAGACGGGCTTCCGTTGTGAGAAAATCTTCACTACTATCAAAGTGTCGATAGTTTATCCGAGTGGTTATTTCTCCATTTGTGAAGTGATAAAGGCGGCTGTTTTTACGTGGAAACAGACCGAGAAATTTTTTCTCCGGCCGCTGGTAAAAAACAAAAACTTCTCCTGATTTTGCGTTTTCAGCAACTTTTAAAGCGGCATCCAGAACCTGTTGGTTTTCTCGAACCGGGTTCCCTGCCGTATTATGATAAAGATAATCGGAATCAGCATGGATGTAATAAATCACTAAATAGTCTACCTTCGTTTCATCCATGAAATCCACTCTGTATAGTTCAGAAGTTTGGCTGCACCCTGATAAAACAAATCCCATGATCAAGGCAAGCCAAAGCAGGTTTATACATACCGAAGAAGCATAGAACATAAACGTGTCATAAAGTGAAGTTCTATTTAATACTATGAAAGTAATAATTCTCCTCAATAACGTAACAGGGAGACTATTTTACTAAATTCAATCAAACTCACATTAATTATAATATCAACAGAAGTATGATGATCAAAACAGCTGTTGTAACGCCAATGGTTATTGTACGGTAAGCCTGTTCCAAATAATCCTGGGAGAAACTGGAGAAGTCATCAAGATCTGCGTCCTCTACTTGTTCAAACCCGTCTAAACCGTTTAATTCATTCTGTTTTTCTGATAGGTCATTTTTATAGGAGCTTAGCAGGGCTCTTTCATCTTCAGATAGATTTGCCAGCGATTCGATGCGATCAATGGCAACGATCATTTTGGTAAATGATTCATTTAGAATCATTCGCTTTTCATCTGCACTCTCTGTCTGCTGAACCTGCTGAACGGTTTCGTTGAAATGTTTCTTAAACGTTTCCGTAATGTTTGTTGATTGTGCAGCAGCCATCGATTGAATGGTAAACAGTAAAATTATGAAAGTTATTATAATGTGTATTGTTTTCATCTTGCAGTAAATTATGAATTAGGGTTATTTGTGTTACAGATGCTTATTCGATCTGTCTGGATAATCACTGTACGGCATGTGAAATATGTATATAAACAGATAAAGTGGTATTACACATTTGAATATCTTTGTTATATAAGTAACAGGTTTTTGACCTACGTCAGATCTCCGGTAATATGGACTCCCGGTATTATGCTTGCAATTCAATCGTTGTATGTTTATCAGTCATCGTTAAATTACGATTAATGATCCGCCCTCTGAAACCAAAGGATAACAAACGGATGGAAAAGCATGACGCTCATATGAATCCCACAAACAAATTCACCACCGGCGTAAGAAAAAATACGTCCCTTCTTGACCGGTATCTGACGGTCTGGATTTTTGCAGCGATGATCCTGGGCGTAGGGATCGGGTATATGTTCAAAGGATCGGTCACCGCTTTCAACGTCATGTTGACAGTTGGTGAACATACCAACCTGCTTATCGCTGCCGGCTTTATCCTGATGATGTATCCACCCCTTGCAAAGGTCCGCTACGAACTGATGCCCCGGGTTTTCTCCGATACCCGGATTCTGAGTCTGTCACTGGTTCAGAACTGGCTGATCGATCCGATTTTGATGTTTCTGCTGGCCGTCGGATTTTTTGGCTTTCTGGCTCCCGCCCTGTTCGGACCCGATGAGCGATGGGGGTTCTACATGATCGGATTGATCCTGGTGGGGAACGCCCGGTGGAATCATAAGCAGAACAACTACCCATACGGATCCGGTGTGTGAAACGACGAACCGGATCTCCGAATCGCTATCAAACAAATAGTCTTGCCCATTAACAAATGCAATCACATTTTTGATAATTTCATTGAGCATTTCATGATTAACAATGAATGTTTTCCGAGATCCATATCGGTAAATCTTTTTCCCCAGGAATTGCTATTCTTTATGGTATATTCCTTTCAGTTTCATCGTCGACAAACGTCTTCAATAATCAAAATTAAATAATAACGAGTTGGTTCAGAGAAAAACCACTCCCCTGAAGCAGACCGCATCGCTTCTCCAAAAGCGTAAGGACATTATCCTCGGCCAGCTGATAAACCGGATTATCCGGAACCAGAAAACAAATTACCCGGTGATTGCGGAAATATTTGTCGATGATATCTCCATAATCCGACGATACCCGGCTGTGATCTTTGTGCAGACAGCTCAGCCAGCCGGAACCGCCACATTCCCGGCAAAACCAGGCAGGTAGATATTCGTTAGTACCGGGACGGGTATCGGCCTGATCCCGGAATGTGAATTTCGGCTCACCGGCAAGCATGCGCACTACCGGTGAAAGCTTCCGCAGCCAGAGCTTGGTTTGTACATACAGAAATGGAGTCAGATCATCGGTGGTGGTATCATCGCCACCTTCGGTATACTTCGTGCTTCGATGATCAGTGCCAGCAGGGATCGGACCAATTCCGTTTTCGGATTCGATTCATTTGGTGAACCCGGTTCCGGCTTATTTCGCTGCCTTTCTTCTTGAGGTTGTGGATCGGGTTCACTTCCAGATACTCTTTGTCCAGTCCGTAATTGAGCATGGAAGACATCACCGCTTGAAGACGGTTCGCCAGTGTCGGATGTTCTTTTGCAATCTCTTCCAGAAAATCACTGATATCTCTGCGCCTGAGATCCTGTAATTCTGTCCGGCCGAAAGTAGGTTGGAGGTATTTTTTGATCATCCATGAATAGTCCGCCTGTGACTTTGGTTTGAGACGGGGCAGATTGAATTTCCTGAACCTGTCCACCAGTTCAGCGAAGGTCATCCGTTTTTCAGCTGCATGATGCTCATCCTTCTTGTCTTTTTGTGGATCTATTCCCTTCGACACCATTCCCTCCAACTCGATTGCGCGTTTACGTGCATCTTTCAGTTTCATCCCGGAGGTGTCGCCAATCATATAGTTTTGATGTTTGGCCAAATAGTATCAGAAATAGTATACTTTCTTCCCTGAGGGCTACCATCGCCGTGAGGTGGCCGGATGGACCGGCAGAAGTCAGCAGAGGGCATAGTGTGTGCTGGGCAGTGTTTAGATCAGGAGGGTTCAAGTCCCTCCGGCGCTCGGATGAGGAGCGCTGTATCCAAAGGCGGCGGTAATGCGTCGCTAGCCGGGGAACACGGATAAGGAAAACCCTAAACGGGCACGAAATTGGAAACGATGGAAACAGCCAAGGGAATGAACCTAAGTTTGTGTTTTGTCTATTGGACAACCGGTGAGAGGAGGGTCCACTCTTTGGTGGACAAGGTTTGGTGAACCTTGTATCACTGATTCCCTCCATCAAATCGCGATATTGAACGACACCTTTGTGAAAGCCGGATACGGGAAAACCGTATGTCCGGTTTGAGCGGCGGACGGGGGCCAGCGCTGCGGCGCGCCCCCTCCGACCCGACACTGCGGAAAGTCCGCAGAAAGGCCCGAACATGAAGCAAAGGATCACACTCTGTTCTCGATGAACGAAGAAGATGCAGCCAGTATGACTGAGATGTCCGATACTCGCCCGGAGGGTACCGCGCGGAACGCGGGAGAATATGGGAGGAGTGCGTCAAGCGTCACGGCGGACAGAGAATCAACCGATCCGAAGTCTCAGACGGGGTTGATCGAGGCGGTAGTCTCGGCCCCGAACATGCGGCGTGCTTACAAGCGGGTCGTCAGTAATGGCGGGGCACCGGGTGTGGACTCGGTGCATACCGATGAGCTGGCCGACTGGCTAAACACGCGCTGGGAGGTGATCAAAGAACAACTCAGACAGGGCCGCTACCGGCCCGCTCATATATCGAGCAAGGTCGACGGTGGGTCGTAGACATCGATCTGGAGAAGTTCTTCGACCGGGTCAACCACGACGTGCTTATGGCACGGGTGGCCCGGAAGGTCAAAGATAAAGCCGTACTGCGGCTGGTGCGCAGGTATCTGGAAGCGGGAATGATGGTCGGAGGGGTGGTAAGCTCTCGTGGAGAAGGTACTCCACAAGGCAGCCCGCTGTCTCCGCTGCTATCGAATATCCTGCTGGATGATCTGGACACCGAACTGGAGCGACGGGGCCATGCGTTTTGCTGCTACGCCGACGATTTCACGATCTACGTGAACTCGCGCATAGCCGGACAAAGGGTGCTGGCTTCGATCACCTGCTTTGTAGAAAAGCGGCTCCGGCTAAAGGTGAACCGGACAAAGAGTGC
>SLQC01000014.1 GCA_007131625.1 Balneolales bacterium
GCTGTTGCACTTATTATTTGAACACAGCTTTTATAAAATTGTTGACATTGAGCTAACCTTGGTTAACTTACTATTAAGGAATATTTATATTTTTCACCTGTTAGTTACAATGGACTAAACCGATGAAAACCGGGCCAGTCACATACAAACTCCAGGCACGGATGCTGGACGGCGGCGAGGAGTTCCATGATGGAGAGAACTGGAATCTGATGGAAGAATTTCTGAACAGAAGGCTCAGCCAGCAGGAAGCAGCCGGCAAGTCACGCCGGGATCCCATCGTAACTGAGGATCCACGTTCGTCGCAGGACTCCCGGCCGGAAGACTTTATTTTGGAATCCGCCTATCCCAACCCGTTTAATCCGGTCACGGTGATCCCGTTCGAATTGCCGGAGAACAGCCGGGTGCGCCTGGAGATCTACGATCTGCTGGGCCGCCACGTGGCCGTACTGACAGACCAGGGATACGAAGCCGGCCGCCATGAAATCACCTGGAATGCCTCGAACGCTTCAAGCGGGGTCTATGTGGTGCGTATGACAGTCAGCACGGAACAAGGAGTGCACAATCAATTCAACCAACAGATAACGCTGGTTAAATAACTTCATATTTGAATTCATCAATGGGTGTATGTCCGTTACAAGCCGGACATACACCTTTAATAAAAGAGAAACCATATGATTCAGGAGTATTAAATATGACTTTATTTTTGCATATCATTAAAAACCGGCAACATCTGTATTTCCTTTTCATTCTGTTTGGGGCGCTATACATCCTGCCGGGATCGGCCCTTGCCCAGTTTGCCAGGGGTTCGGGAACCGAAGAAGATCCGTACCAGATCGAAACCATTGAGCAGCTTCAGGTCATCGGTGAGTCCGAAGAGCACCGGGACAAGCATTTTATTTTGATCAACGATATCGATGCTGGTGAGACGGCCACCTGGAATGAAGGAAAGGGGTTTGATCCGATTGGCAGGTTAATCATTAACGAGGTGAACGAACCCTTTACCGGAACCTTCGATGGAAGTGGTTTTACCATTTCCAATCTAACGATCAATCGTCCCGATGAATCGTATATTGGGCTATTTGGTTATGCGACCCGAGCGACCATAAAAAACATTTCGCTTGATCATGTGCAAATAGAAGGGGACCGATTTGTCGGTGGTTTGGCGGGTGGTGCGTCTTCTGAGCTACACGAAATTCAGGTTACTAATGCGGTAATATCCGGTGACAGGACGATCGGTGGAGTAGCGGGAAATATTAGTGGCACATTATCCGGATCTGTTTTTAGCGGAGTGCTTAATGTAAGAATTACAGCTGGAGGTTTGGTTGGATTAAATAGTGGGATTATCCAGCAGTCATATGCAAATGTTGAAATTTCGGGTGGATCGGGTGTAGGCGGCTTGGTGGGTTATAATGAACTAAGTCCAGGTATAATGCAATCCTTCGCCATGGGCCAGATATCCGGTGGTTCTGCAATCGGTGGTTTGGCAGGATCTATTTGGGGTGGTGAAATAAATGATTCTTACTCAATGGTTAATGTATCGGGTGAAAGTGCTGTTGGTGGACTGGTAGGAGAAATTGAAAGTGCGGTTATTGGAATAGATTACATCGATTACGCCAGGATAAATGATTCATATGCAGTGGGTGAGGTTTCTGGGAATACAGGTGTTGGTGGTGTAATCGGGGTTGATTATGGTGGTAAATACAAATCATCCTACTGGGATGCCGAAAAATCAGGACAGAATGAAGCGGCGGGCAACCGGGAGGTTTCAGGTTCCAGAGGATTGATAACCACCCATATGACTGGTCAGGATGCCTATATCCAAATGTACGAACTGGATTTCGACGAAACCTGGCAACTTACCGAGGGCTATCCGGTGCTGCGATGGCAGGAACCCGACAATGCCGTGGACCAGCCCGAGGTGCCGATCGTACGGGTCGCCCCGAAAGAAGAGGAGTATGACTTCGGAGAGGTGGATACAGACAGTTCTTCCAGCCGATCCTATACCTTGCGCAACTCAGGCAATGTAACTATGAGCGGGGAAGTGTCGCTGACCGGCACCCATGACGGTGCATTTACAATCATCCGGGGGGAAGGCGATTACATGCTGGAGCCCGACAGCAGCCGGGTCATTGAAGTCGAATTCCGTCCGGCAAGTGCCGATACGTTTCGGGCGACCCTGGAGATTGGTCACGACGCCCCGAACCGGGACGATCTGTTGGGGATTCAATTAAAAGGAACCGGAAAACTGTCCACATCGGTGGATCAGGAAGTGCAACTGCCCCGGCAACCCGAACTGCATCAAAATCATCCCAACCCGTTCAATCCGGTGACGGTGATCGCATACAGTCTGCCGAATCCGGAAACCGTGACCCTGCAGGTTTACGATGTCACAGGGCAGCTGGTGGAAACCCTGATAAATCAGCAGCTAATGCCGGCCGGGCGCCACCAGGCTGTCTGGGATGCCTCCAACGCCGCCAGCGGAACCTATTTGTATCGATTGCAATCAGGAGAAATTATACAGAGCCGTTCCATGTTATTGATCAAGTGAATCAAACGGATTAAGAGCCTGACAAAATCGGATCATCTTGTTGATGTGGATTCCATTTAAAGCGTATTGCGCAAAGAAAAACACCTTGAAGTTCTTGCAAAGGGAGATAAAGTTAACTTTCCTCACATTGATGATCATTTCTACCGGTAATATCAATAATCGGCAGATAATCAGTATTTTTAGACAATAAAAGAGAAATTTTCAAGTCTCACTTTGAAAAGCATTCAGAAATGGAATTCAATGAAATCGAAATCAAAAAATCCGGTTGGTTATAAGAACAATAAAAATAAAAAGATATAAATTATTTAATAAAAAGCCATAAAAAGCCCTTGACTATTTAAATCCCGAATATTAGATTTAATTAAGTATAAGTACGTATTCCTGAAAGCGATAAACCGATGAAAACCGGGCCAGTCAAATACAAACTCCAGGCACTCCTTCCGGGGAACATGGAACGGTGGAACAGTACTCATGCCGCCGCACCGGCATTTCAAAAACGCTCATCAGAAAGCACTTTCTATTCCTCAATTGCCTCCGGCCGGCAATATCCCGGTTCACCCACTCTGCTACCGGAGAATATTCCGGGCATTTAACCGGAACATACCTTTTGTACCCAATGCGAAGGGCAGCGTATAGCTTTGGGTTGTAGTACGGGGTTCATTTTTAATCCAATCAAAGAGGTGTCATCATGAAAAAATCTACTCACTCACTCACTCACTCACTCACTCACTCACTCACTCACTCACTCTTGCTATCTTAACGGTATTTTTTACGAGCATATCGACATCGGCACAGATTCACTTCAATGCCAATGGACATATTGGCACAGCATTCATTTTTAATAGTTTCATTTGGCAAGTAGAGCCTGACGGAGAACTTGAAAAAATAGAAGGTGATAATATATACACCCAATTCCCGGTTTACAGAGATGCAGAGGGCAACCATTATTCAGAACGGATATCTGTTCGATTTAATGAAAGAGTAGCAAAATATGATATCGAAGAACGGAGAATGGATGATTTTGATTTTCTTGATCCCGTCTTCAATGATTTGGTTGAACAACTTGAGGAAATTGTTCACGATCACAGTTTGATTGGTATAGAGAAAGTATATCCAAACAAGGTTTGGGGTAACAATTACACGCGTCATCGCCGGACCGGTAAAATCGTCGAATTGAATGATTATTCACAGGTGTTTTATTTCATATTTGAAAAACCTGTGAACATCGCGTCCATCTCGCAACGGTTTGAGACACTTGCTGAAGTCAATTGGGCAGAAGGTCCCGGTATATATATTTCAGCTTCCGAAACAGAACCGGATGACCCGGAAATAGATAATATGTGGGCGTTGGAATATATAGAGATTCAAAAAGCATGGAACCTGACCCGTGTAGAACATGCCGATGATATAGGGATAGCTTTTGCTGATTCTTATGGTGGTACAACATCACTTGGTTATCATGAAGACTTTAAACCTAAAAATAATGGAGGTAACATCGTTGCTGAATATGGTAATGATGCTGTCACACGTGCTCCTACACCATCTCACGGTGTTCAAGTGGCCGGGGTCGCTGGTGCTACCACGGATAATAACAAGCATATTGCGGGAGTTGCCTGGAATCCAAAAATAATCACTGCACAGGCTTCCGGAGGTGTAACAGATGCAATTTTAGACAATAGAGTTCATATACTGAGTTATAGTGTTGTACCATGTTCCGATACTCAAAATACTATACGAGATCATGTTCAAGATGCTTTCACTGCCGGTATTACGGTTATCTCAGCGACAGGTAACCATGCTGTATGCGGGCCGGATCCTGAAGTCCCTGAACTCCGGTATCCGGCAGCATTTGATTTTAGATCGGGAAGCATGTCCTTGGGGGAGGATCGTGTCATTACCGTATCCGGATCACGTATAGTTAATGACGAGGAAAAGTATGTTATTCTAACCAGTGCATCCGGCCCCTGGAATTACAGTAGAGATGCATCAATCTACGATGGACCTTCACATCTGGGTTGGATTGATTATTCCTATGTGGATATTGCGGCACCTGCTGTAAATATAAAAATATTGCATGGAGGAGATCCTGAATCTACAAGTTCAACGTCAGGAACATCTTATGCGGCACCGCATGTGGCCGGAGTTGTAGCGCTGATGTTAAGTATTAACCCACAATTATCGAACAAAAATATATACGATATTCTGACAATAACGACGGATCATATTCCTGTACCGGATACGGTTTTTGGAGGTTCGACACCATTCCTGGACGATCCCAATTTTGACAGAACCTGGAATCCGTATTCGGGTTTCGGACGGGTAAACGCCTATGAAGCCGTAAAATACACCATCGAAAATTTCGGAGGCTCCCTGGGTGGCGATGGACGTGTGGTTAAAGTCCAGGAGGACATCACCGTGAAAGACGGAGCCGACCTGGTCATCCTGGCCGGCACGGAACTCAACCTTGAAGGTGATCTGATCGTCGAATCCGGTGCCAGCCTTGAAATCGAGGAGGGAGTAACCGTTAACTTCAATGAGGACGACATAAATATCATTGTCGATGGTGATTTATCGATTCTGGGGACTCTTACAGACCGGGTTTCCATTAACAGCAACGGTTTCCTGGCCGGCAATGAAATAATTGCCGATAACGGAGCTACCATATGGCATGCCGACATCAGTATGGTTCCGGTTACCATCAA
>SLQC01000371.1 GCA_007131625.1 Balneolales bacterium
CCCATTCAAACGATTCAAAGATCTCCTTGTGATCTGCGATGCGAATGTCAAGTTGCTGCTGGAGTTTCGGTGTGAGAAAACCGGGCACCTGATTGTCGGTGACAACATGGATCGTACGGATCCAGGGGGCGAACGCGCGTATGGATTGTATACAATAATAGAGTTCCCCATTATCCAGAAACCGGGACGGATCCCGTCCGGTAGCCAGTTCATTGCGGGGCATATTGGTTTTCTGCTCCAGAGCTTTCAGCTTTTTTTTCTGATGGTGTTCATCATTCCCATCCACCCAGGTAATTACTGCGTCGATTGGTGTTCCATTGTTATTCATTATATTGCCGCAAAATATGATTCGTTGTTTACCAAATGGGAGAAGCCAGCATCTTTTTTGATAAACGTATAATTATTTTCCATCAATTCGGTGATACATTGTAGTACCGCACCAAGAACATTACACCGAAATTATTTACGTACGCCTCGCCGAAATCAAAGGCCAGTGTGGTGGCGGTTTCTAAAGACGGATGGAACATATTGGTCTTCATTTCAAGCATGAATGACCATTGATCTATGCGGTCGGTCAGTCCGGAAACCCGGTTACCTTCAAAGTCGGTCACTCTTCCCGCTCCATAATTCCGGCTGTAGGTAGAAAAAAAACGCCAGTCGACCGATCCGGCGTACCCCATCAACCCAACATGATGTCCGACAAGCTGATTGTTCACCACTCCGTAATAGTCCTTGTCACTAAAAAAGAGCGGATTGCCGAGTACACGGCTGTAATAGGTCCATCCTCCTCGATAGGCCCAGTGATTGTAATAATTGACGTGTTGTTCGGCATCTCTGTGCGGATAACGGGTCAGGCCGTCGAGGGTGTTTATGTGCTCGTAGTTGACAGCTTTGACAAACGGCCGGTGATCTGTCCGCCAATCGGACGGGTGACCGGCACGCCAGCGGGTTCGTGGATCAGGGCGAAGTTCGATCCAGGCGCTCCACATTCCGTCCCAGGGCGTCCCGAACCGTGCATTCGGAGTATCCTCCAGAATAAATTGCCGGCTGATCGACATTTTATAGCGTCCCAGATTGACCATCAGGGCAAAATCGTAGGATCCTATATGGTTCTGAAAATAATTGGGCAACTCCCCTCCATCGATGATTTCCTTGGAATCGGAGGCAAGTGAGAAGAAGACATCCCGATAAGCGCGCAGATTTACGGGGGATTTTCCGTAATACGGCGAGTCCCCGCCCCACTGGGCAAAATGTTTGAGTCCGGCACGTGGAGAGATAGGGGCATCTTCGGTGAATATCCGCAGATAGAGATGTTTCTGGTGTAGCAGAACGTTGCTGTTGAAACGATAACTGGAGTCCTCCATCCAGCCATGCGCCAGAGAGGCGTCGTAATAGATAACGCGATGTGTTCCTGGAATCGGTTGGAAACCGTCGGTGGCCAAGCTGATTTTTGGCATCGGCCAGGTGTTGTGGGAAAGATCCACTGTTCCCATGGACAGATCCGGATGTATGAGACCAAAATCCTCGCGTTTTCGCCCGGCAGAGAGCAAAAAGTGGCCGTATCCCGCCTGTATGTACCCTTCCTGAAGCCGGATCACGGAATGTCCGGCGCCGCGGATCAGTATGTTCGTTTTTGCATCGAATGAAATTCCCGAAAGCAGAGTGTGGCGCCAGAAACCGAACAGATTCAAAGTGGTATTTGCACTGTATCTGTCGAACTCACCGAACCGGTTGGAATGCAGCCAGAAAGGCAGGTCGATGGTATCTCCTGAGGTTGATGTACCGGCAGCGGCCGAGCCGCGCCATTGCCATCCGTAGGTAATATCACGCAGGAAAGTGGGGGCATTTGGGTATGATTCTTCGTTTTGCGATTTGGATTCATTTCGCAATGTCATGTCAAAACAGGTTGAAATAGCCTTTTGCGGAGATACCGCCCGGGCTTGCTGCAGAGACGTCCAGGGAATCAGCAGAAAACAGGGAATCAACAGAAAACAGGGAATCAACAGTAACCAGGGATTCTGCGAATATCTTGTACAGAGAACCCGGGAACACCGATGCGAAAAAGGATGAAACAAGAATCGATCGCGAACATTCATAAAGAAAGCGTCATCAATCTGACTCGACTCAGGAACCGACAAACGGTTTGACACAGGCACTTGCACCGGATGATCAGACCCACTGTTCATATATGCGGTCCAGGTTGGCCTGATTCGGGGTACCGACGTGAAGCACGATGCGATACTGAAGTTCGAGGGTCTCGCCTACGGACATCCTGAAAGGTTCCTTAAGAAATTCGAATGGTTGCGGCGAGAGATGACCGTAATCACGAGTAAACCAGGGACAATTTCCGCTGAAATTGTCTGGATGATCCATGACAGCTATACCTTCCACGACGTCGGGGCGCAGGCGGCGTGGTCCAAAGTAGGAGCACCATCTGGCAGGCTTGCCATAAGTGCCCTCGGCACCCTCGTCGCCTTCCGAATTCAAAAGCCGGCCGCCGTATGTTGGTGCAATATCAGGTGCACAACGGATGGCGAAGAACGCATGTTTGGCATTGTCGATGCGGATGTCCTTGCGAGCGGTGATGACGAACCGGCAGTCCAATATTCGACTGGTTTCGTCGGGCACATGCACCCGGAAAGTCCGGCTATCCTCAAAAGGCGATTCCGCTCCCTCGCGCAACCAGGAACATTGATCCGTGAAGTGCACCACCCCCTCCTCATCCGAATCGTGTAACTGCAGATTGGTAGATTGAATATGGCCGGAGCTGAGTTCATTGTCACTCCAGTAGT
The DNA here is from genome assembly GCA_007131625.1 of Balneolales bacterium. Lineage (GTDB taxonomy): Bacteria > Bacteroidota > Rhodothermia > Balneolales > Natronogracilivirgulaceae > SLQC01. The sequence goes on from SLQC01000371.1 coordinate 2,793, forward strand.
CGCCGCCATCCAAGGGTTCGCAGCCAAGCCACAGCCCTCGGTGATGTGGATAGGGCAAAGCACTTTCCGCTGTGAGCGACAGGCCGGAAACGGGACCGTTCAGCGGCATGAAGTAAGGATACTTCAGGGTCGGATGAGCACGGTAATTTAGCAATGGCAAGTTATCGTATCGGACAAACAGATTGCCGTGATTCAAATACGCGGTGAGTCCTTCGGCCTGCGAATCGGGTTTGAGGTTCCAGCGGTGCCACCAGTCGTCTGTCACATTGCGCGGCAGAACCATGCCGGCAGCACCAATTGCAAGAGATACAGTTGTCTGGACAAAATGCCTACGTGAAATGCTGTTCATCAGTTGTCGTTATTTACAAGGTTTTTGTGTAATACTAATCTGCACTGTTGGTGAGATGTTGTTACTCCGGGAAATTGACCTGATATCAGTCGCTTTTACTCAGCATTCCCGGTGAGTACCACGTAATAACGTGATATGTTGCCGCCGTTGTACCTGCGTTTCGGATGGAATGCGGGTCGTTGGAAGCCTGGAAAATTACCGATCCCGGGCCTACTTTATGCCATTGACCACTTGCATATGCTTCCACAATCCCTTCCTTGACGATGAGTAACTCCTCATTTGCATGGGAATGCATCGGGTGAGAAGTCTCGCCCGGATTGAGTGTCGTTACATGATAACGCAAGCGGTCCAATGTCCGGGTTGATCCGTTAAAAAAGGCGCGTCTGGCTCCCGTACTGGTCTCTTGCACCTCAATGTCATTCCAGTCATAGGCAGCAGATATCAGTTGCTCTTCATCTACCCGAATCTGTGAAGCATTCGCCAGCATCTGTGAAGCATTCGACTGAATATGTGGAGTAATTCCGGTAATGGAAACTAAAACAGTCATAACAATAACCGTCGCCATGGCAACGAATAAATCTCTGCGGGTTATTTTCATCAATACACCTCAATTTGAAGTTATATAAATCATTATATTTTTCCCTTGTTTATCTCTTGAATTCAGCCAATTCCTTTCGAATCCTGATACCCACGGCGGGGTCCACCATGGCCGCAGTTGCAACGTGAACCGCTTGTGCTCCTGCAGCCAGATACTTGTGGACATCCCCGGCTGTTGTGATACCTCCAACACCGATCAATTGTAACGGCAATTTATCTCTGCGGATACAATTATGAAACAGTTGAATTTGAGCAATTGAGGCATCTCTGATGGCATTTCCGCCAATACCGCGGAGCTGACCATCAAAAAGATGCTTACCGGTGTCATCAGCTACACGGGCCTGAAGACAGTTTGGCATTGCGATCGCATCCACAAAAGGCGCCAGTACCGCCACTAATTTCTCAGCCTCGGCCAAGGAATCGATATGGCCGATTTTCAAAATATAAGGAACACTGCCAATGGCATCACGTACTCTTTGCACAACTATTTTTGCCGATTGTGGCTGTTGGTATAGTTGTCCATCTCTGCTGGAGACATTCGGACACGAGAGGTTTGTTTCCACACAATCAGCACCGCTTTCAACCGCCCAGCTGGCACAACGGGCATAATCATCAGCAAGATCATCAAGCGACCAGCCCTCCTGCATGGTTCCCACAACTGAAACGGAAAGTATGGAATGCTTTGGCAGATGCTTTCGGGTCCAAGCGACATCTGCCCGCCAATCATCCGGTTCCATGGAGGGCATGCCGTATGAAATAGCCCAACTACCCTGCATTGTTTCATTGACCGAAATATCACGTTCACTACCCGATAACGGTTTATTTACAACCGGAACCAGATTGGGCAGCCGATAGCACTCCCGATACACACTCCGAACCGTCTTGTAGGTCAACATATCAAAACCAAGACTGGCATAATATAGAACCCACCGGCCGTTAAGAAGCGGACCAGCCGGTATTCCAAGCGGTGAGTTCAAAGGTAAACCACAAAACTCCCACTCCCCCGGAACATCGGGAATTTCCATTTCAACAGGGTCGGGAACATTGTGGTAGTTCCATTCATAGGTTTTGTCCCGGTCATAAGCAGTCAAATTCAGGTCGGTTTGCATAAGATCAAATACTTATAAAAATTAACTAATTGCTGTAATCTCACAATTCGTCAGTGATGTTCCCATTTATATAATATTCCCATTCAAGATAAACTATAATCGCTTCAATTGCTCACAGTCACAACTATTTTATGTCTGACCTAAATTGAGCGATTTTTCGGAAAAAAATAAGAAGATAGATTGTGCATCTTCCTGATAATGCGTAATTTACAAGATATATAATCAAACAACAAAACATCACCATTCAGGGGCACAAGTCTATCTTCTATGGTTGCTAACAAAAATCAAAATAACAAACGACAAAATCTCCGGACGCGGGGGCCTGTCTTTATTTCTTCGTTACGTTGAGCAGATCGGCTTGTACAGGCTCATATCGGGTTCTATCATTTCACGGCTTTCAAAA
>SLQC01000357.1 GCA_007131625.1 Balneolales bacterium
AGGCCCAGTCATCCGCATACTGAAGCGCTGGCGCGTTTAGATCGAGGTGGCCACGCTCGTGCAGCAGCATCAGGGCGGTCGCGACCATAGGTTTTGATGCGGAAGCCAGAGGATAGGGGGTGCTTATTGTGCTGGTGATCTTTTGTTCTTTGTCGGCCCAGCCGGCGGCGTATTCGTGGACTATCTGGCCATTTCGGGCAACGGCGAATGCGACGGAAGGAAGTCTCCCTCTTTCAATCTCTGCGCGAATACTGGACTCTACGTCAAGGAAGTCATAGGGACGCGAAGCCTCTGCTGCAGGTGCCGCGTCGCCTTGATCATGTGTGTCCCGCAGGGCTGTGCATGACATCAAGCCGAGCAGTGATGTAAACGCTAGTACGTTGAAGATGTGGCGCATCTGTACGCTCCGTGGACGCTAACTATTTATAAATTTGCAGAAACATCGATAAGGAAACCCCCTAATCCACAAAATCGATTCTATGGAACTCCTTATGTGACATTGTACTCAGAAATTATTCAATTATCTACAAATTTTGCTTTATCTATGAATTACCGTGTTGTTGTTTCGGATCATAATACCATTGAATCCGCCATTTTTAGCTGTTGCCAGTTACGATAATAAAAGATAGCATATCGGAAATAAACCTTGACGTTGATCATGCTCAGCTTCCATCAGGGAGACCAGGCCGCTATACACTTGTATGATTGTTATGTGCTTTAAATACAATTAACTAATTAAAACGATAACCGACTAAAAACCTATAATGATTTTGACGAATATCCATTGAATGTCGAAATACACCTTCAGGCGCCAGGTTACTCAATCCAATCCAACTTTCAGCCCCAATCGTTATTCCCGCTTTACTCATAAACTCGACTCTGACACCGCCATCATAAGACCAATCCCCGAATTCATTCGGTAAAGAAAAACCCGTTCCACGATACTTATTTTTTGATACCTGAAGATGACGGTTTACTTTTGCTCCCATTCCAAATTGAAAATTTAAAATTTTGTATAAACCAATCATGCCAGTTTCTAAATTCCGTAAACGGACGCGATCTTGAATCTGAATACGTTTGTCAGAATAGTCCTCACCGCTACGACCGCCAAATTCATTATATCCTAATAAAAAATATATGCCAAAATCTACAACAAGTGGGGCCAAATAATGTATTCGTGCAGATGGCATGAGTGAAAAAGCCGTTCTATCGTGCGTACCGAATAACTCTGAATCCAGATATAATTGATTATGCCCCCCTCCAATTTCAATTCCTGAACCAATGGGTATCTTTTCGGTAATTTGTGCAGAAACCATGGATGGAATAACAATCATCACCGTGCATAGCAGTATTAAACCTGGTAAGCTTTGAAATTGGAAGGAACTCATAAGCTTTATTTTAGAAACGTTGAGCACATAACAGCCCGGCACATCATGGGCGGAAAGGAAGGGCGAAAAGACTTTTTCCCCGCCCGGTATAAACACACTAATTTATTAAAAATACGATATATAAATTAGGGCAAGAGTTAAAAAACAAAACATTTGATGATCATTTCACCAACATCATCTGCTTCGATGCGGCATATCCATCCGTCTGCAAACGGTACAAATACAGGCCACTTGACAAACCGGTCGCATCAAAATTTACTTCATACCTCCCCGGATTTTTGTTTTCATTAACAAGGGTTACCATATGTTGTCCCAGACCATTGTACACTTCCAGTCGAACATGAGCCTGTTCAGGAACGGAATAACGTATCCGGGTAGCCGGATTGAAGGGATTGGGATAGTTTTGCTGAAGTTCATAGACGACCGGCAGTGCTTCCTGCTCTGCAGACGTAGATTGTTTTGTTGTGAAACTCAATATTTCTGACCAGTCGCTGTACCCGCTTTGATTTCCGGCTCTGATTCGCCAATGATACGTTACCCCATGTTCCAGTTCTTGTGTCACCTGATATTCCGTATCATCAATGGATTCAGTGTCAATGACCGGATCACTGAAATCCGGTTCCTCCGATAATTGAAGGTGGTAGGTTTCCGCCCTTTTTGATGATCCCCAAACCAATTTCGGAGTCGTTTCCACATCTTCCTGTTCATGTGCCGGTTCCCAGGCCGGCACTTCCGGTACACGCAACTCGGTCACAAATGACCAGACTTCCGACCAGGCTGATGTATTGTCATCTGCGGTTGCCCGAACCCGCCAGTAGTATGTGGTAGCATCCCTGACCTCTTCCACCACGATACCGGTTCCTTCTACGGAACGAAATGCCAACGTGGTATCAAAGGAAGATGTAGTTGAGAGTTCGATTTGATAATGAACGGCATTCTCGATTTCCTGCCAATCAAGTGCTACAGGGATAAACACATTCTCAGCGCCATGATCAGGAGAGTGCAGTTCCGGAGGAACCATATGTATGCCATTAGAAGTGCAACCGTCAGCTATTCCGGAATCATTGATGGTCCACCCGAAATGGTCGATGATCTGTTGCCGTGCTTCTGCGGCTTCACAGTAAAACAGGGTAGCTGCACCTAATGTCACTCCGGTTTGCAAGTCCAGATTCGCCCAGCCTTCAAGCGTTTGATCATAAACCTGCACGGAAAAGCCGACGTTGTCAAGCATGGAATTCATACTTAATACGTTGCCGACATTCCAGCCGCTGATATCCCCATTAAACGAAGAAGCCCGTTCAAACATCGAGCTCATACTTCTGACATTACTCACATCCCAGTTGACGATATCCCCATTAAAGGAAGAAGCGCCGGCAAACATGCCATGCATATTGGCAGCATTCCTTACATCCCAATCGCTCAAATCGCTATTGAACAACGTGGCATTATAGAACATGAAACCCATTTCTGTAACACTGCTCACATCCCAATTACTTAATTCACCAACAAATGAGGCTGCACGTCCAAACATCCTGTTCATATTGGTGACATTGCTCACATCCCATTCACTTATGTCACCATTGAACGCAGAGGCATTATAAAACATCAAATGCATGTTTGAAACATTACTTACATCCCAGCTGCTTAAATCCCCATTGAATGAAGTGGCATTATTAAAAAGATTACGCATGGTTTTTACATTTCCTGTATTCCAACTGCTTATGTCGCCTTTAAAAGAGGTTGCAAACAAGAAGGTCCCCTGCATGTTGGTCACATTACTCACATCCCAATCGCTCACATCCCCATTAAACGAAGAGGCATTACGAAACGTCGCATACATGTTGGTCACCGAACTCACGTCCCAGCCTGACAGGTCCGCATTAAGAGTCCTCGCATCATAGAACATCTCCGATAAACTGGTTACCTGTGATAAATCAGGTGCATCTTCGGCAGAAATTTGAAGATTGATCGCCCCCCAAAAAGCCGCCTTCATCGTAGACCAGGCAATATCACCCCATTGTTCAATTTCAAGAATTTTATATTTGTCGCCAGTATTAGTAAAATAGATACGATGCAAATCGCCACTGATCTCTACCCGGTAAAATCCTGGTTTGGGGAAAGTGAGTGTATACATATTCGATCCTGTTTCGCTGCCGCTTAGAGGATCGTCGACCGGTTGCCAGCTTCCGTTTACCTGCTCAACTTCAATCCACTCAATATGGTAAGGGTCACCTTCGGCGGGTATGGTGATTTGATCCCTGTCACTGCTGCCTGCTCGATCAGTTTGCCATATGGTGATGAACGGAGCATCCTGAGCCATTACCGTCAATCCCGCCCCCCCGGTGACATACCCGAAAAAAGGGTTGACCGTAATGAAAAGGACAGCTATAAAAAGGGGTAACCGTATCGATTGTGTCATTTACCGGTTATTGAGGGGTATGGCGATCAATATACTATCATCAAGATATTGATATACCAGTAGCGAATCAATACAATCAACATTCCTCTCTTGAAAAATATCAGAATTACTTGTAAAAAAAAAATGTGCCGTGAGACTCAGAAAATAGATTTTGATAAATAAGCGGAATGATATCCGGAAACCTTCAATTGTATTTTAAATCACCTTTCAGACTTCCTGGAAGCCAATGGATCTGCGCAGTTGACCATAATTCCTGATTCCAGGGTATTCGCACCATCGGCGACACTTGCAGATCCGGCTTTACCGTTTTCAAAAATGGTAGATCAATCCGTATTGAAATAACCAGTTGATAACATAGCTGCCTGGATCGAACGCCAATTCCTGCTGAAAAACATCGATACTTAGCTGGCCGACGATCCGGTTGGTCAAATGGTTTCGGCTTTCAATCCCTCCTTGCAAGGATCTCAAAAGGAGAATATCTTTCTCGGGCCGCTCCCCCAGCTGCATGAGGGTCTGGTCTGGTGAAACCCCTTTACCGCCCCGAACCAGTACATAATCGCCGGCATCATTGAAGTAGTGTCGGACCGACCCGGTGAATGTTTGTCCGGATCTGCCATCCGAATAAACAAAGTATGGCCGAAAAATGAATAAAAACGACGCATAGTAATGGTTCAGGGAACCCGTGTAAATCCAGCTTTGTGATCCATTTTGGAAGTTCATATATCGAAAGCCCAGGGAGCCTTCGTTCCGAAATGGCAGTGTTGTAAATAATTCTGCACCAGCCCGATGTTGTGAAAAAATCTCCGAATCGGACCAGGCGTAAATCAAATAACCGTAATATTGATCGGAAAAGATCGGATAGCTCTCGAATTCCCACTGATAGGCCGTTTGCTCAAAACGAAACCCGCGCCGCAACCGAATCATATATTTGCCGAAGGACTGATTCGTTGCAACATACAAACCGGTTTGATGCTGGGTGTCGAAGATACGGGAAAATACACCCGTATGTTGATTCAAGCCGATCTCAAAGTTATACTCTGATGGATTGGATTGTACCGGTGATCTACTGAAAAATATCATAATGATGAATATCAGACTTGCAATTTGTTTTTTCATATAAGTTATTATATCATAACATTTTACATATACTCTCCTGGATGTAAATACATTTTAAAGTGAGAATATACCTATATATAAACGACTTTTAAATGTAATTTTAAATTTACAGGATGAATGTCGCAAAGCCAATGACTTGAAATTAAACAACCGTTGATCCTTGAAGACGATGAGTGTCGGGAAGTTGCAAAGGAGGAAAATCGATGGTAAATAGACAAACATTCTTGGCAGGATTTATAAAAAATGTGCAGGTCTGCACCGGAGAGGAATTAATTTGGATTTGGAAAAAGGAAAAGGATCAAACAACAATTTTGAGA
>SLQC01000333.1 GCA_007131625.1 Balneolales bacterium
ATACATTGACCAACCTGGGACTGGCCGGACTGGGTCTTGAAGGTCCGATTCCTGAATGGCTGGGTGGCTCACTCTCCCTCCGGCATTTTCTGTCCACGCTCGACCTGAGCGACAACAACCTGACCGGACCCATACCGGAAAACTTCGGCAACTTATCCAATTTGAGCAGTCTGAACCTGTCCAACAACCAGCTGTCGGGAGATCTGCCGGCACGGTTTGCCGAAATCGGCCGGTTTACGGAAGGTTATAATGGATTATCGACACTCAGGATTTTTGGCAACGAAGGTCTGACCGGTGAGTTTCCGATGGCTCTGGCTGAAGAAGCGCAATTTATGCGCCATCTGGAATACGACGGCACGGTCATCTGCGAACCTGCTGATCCGGCCTTCCAGGCGTGGCTGGAGGAAATCGAACGGCATAACAACAGGGATTACTATCCACCAAGAACATGGATCGTCGCCCGGTCGAATATTCCATGCGGTGACCCGCCGCCGTCTGAACCATCAGAATCCGTGCACCTTCATATCATGCATGAAGCCGACCGGTTGAATGCCGGAGACGACTTCCGTATTGATATTATGGCGGGAACACCAGACAATCCTGTTCATGACCTGTCCGGTGTAAGTTTCAAACTGGAATTTAACAGTAAAGCATTTTCCGTCGAAAACGTTGATTTCGGTCCTTTTATGTATCAGAACGCTACATCCGAACAGGTCATCACCTTTGTTGAAGCACCGGAACAGGGTGGATTTGCTGCCATTACGCTATCCCGTGTGGAAGATGTGTCCGGAGTCAATGGTTACGGAAGAATCGCCAGTCTGGATTTTAAAACGGATGAGCAAGCCCCGGGCAGTTATTCGTTGCGTTTTACCGAGAAACTGGCAACCGACAGTCAGGGATATCAGATGGAAACAACTTCACAACCCATGCACATAGAAGTGTTTGAAAGGTTACTGTCGGTTTGGCCGGGTGACACGAACAATGACGGCATCGTGGATATTGAAGACGTACTGCCGGTAGCGGCATATTTCGGAAGAACCGGGCCCACACGGGAAACCTTCGATATTACCTGGAAAGCTCATGAGGCCCGTCCATGGAATGAACCGGAACTGACTTATGTGGATGCAACGGGGAGCGGGGTCATCAATCATAATGACATCATCCCCATAGGGTTGAATTTCGGGAAAACAACACCGGATTATGATCCGTTGGAAAATAACCTTCATGGAGACGAACCGGTCAGTGCCGAACTGGTTGTTCCGGCAGGATTCCCGGAAGCTGCGTTTACCGCTTCCGTAGTTCTTGACGAAGCGTTTCATGTCGATGAAATACTGGGTATAGCGGGTGATTTCTCCTTTGATCCGCAATGGATATCCGTAACAGAGAACAAGCCGGGATCATGGCTGGCCCGTGATGAAATGATCCTGTTTGATCACGAGCACGGAGAACAGTCGGAAAATTATTCGTTTGCCATTTCCAGATTGGGCACAGACGAAGCAGCCCGGGGCAGTGGACATGCAATGGATTTGACTTTTCAACTGACCGGCGTACCGGACCGGCAAATCCATATTCGTCTGGATCGTCTTTTGTATTCCCAAAAAGGAGGCAAGGTGGGACTGTTAGATTCTTACCAATTCATCTCGGCAGAACTTACCTCTGTCACCGATGACATGGAGCTTCCCTCGGAGTTTCATTTGAAGCAGAATTATCCGAATCCCTTCAATCCTTCCACTCAGATTCGTTTTGCATTGCCGGAACAGGTACATGTTCATTTGGCCGTGTACAATCTGTTGGGCCAGAAAATAGCGACCCTTGTCAATGAAACTCGGCCGGCCGGCCGGCACCATGTAGCCTTCGATGCCACAGGGCTGTCCAGCGGGGGGCTTATCTATCGACTGGAAGCCGACGGTTATATCGAAACCAAGCAGATGATGTTTTTGAAATGAGTGGCTACCCCTTTACTACCTGAACAGGAGATCGTATCGAAAACCCTGTGATGAAAGTAAAAGATGTCTTCCGCTATTATCGGAATGATGACTGGCTGATGGCTGAATCATCGGCCGGCTTCATAACTCTGATCGGTCAGTACGGCCACGCGGCGGCCCAACAGATCGTAGATCACCAGACGCACGTGTCCAGCATCGGGGAGGGCAAACGGGATCACCGTCACCGGATTTAACGGGTTGGGGTAGTTTTGCTTCAGTTTTACTTGTTCTGGAACCTCTTTCGGCTCGTTTGGTGCAGATGTTACGGTCTAAGAACGGCCGTAACTTTCTTCCCCCTCTATATCTGCTCCAACCATGGGTATGCCCCAATGAGTGTACGCGTTATGCCAGACTCCCATGCCTTGCACAAAGTAATACAAATCAGGATAGTTTTTATTAAATCGGCTCCCTTCATCCTCTACTAATGCATTCAAAACAGGTGCCTCATCGCCTTTCGTTGTTCTCTCCACTCGTCTTCATCCAGTTGGGAGCGAGGCACATAATCCTCCATCACCAAATCGATCATGATAGGCACGAATCCTCTTTCATCGACGATATCGAAGAGCTCCATGCTGCAAACGCCATAGTATTCTTCACTTTCCGGTTTTGCGTTTTCCTCCTCGATAACAGGGTCTTCTTCTTGCACTACCGGATTATCTTGCGGCATTAGCTCACAAGCCGGGAGCAACAAAAGCGTTATCACAATAATCGGGATGCTATTTTTCACTAAAATCATGATTTATAAACTTTTACGGTTGCACTTTTTTCTGATGAGAAAGGAGAATCCAAAGAAGTGAATGGGCCAAAAATTCCATCGTTCAATGTTTACAATACAATAGGAGAGGATATAAAATCCCTTCTTCTATTGTATCGTCTGCTTCCAATGCCAAGAATCTATCATTCTTGAATGTAGGTTATCGTTTATATGCCATGTTATACCTTCTATCCGGGCAATGAAACAATTGTAATCAGAGGTGTTTGATCGCGACGGGTTACATGATTTTACAGGGTCAAGGCTCGACTCCTCCCGCCGGGCTTTGCATAAAGACCGCTGATGAAAATTACATATGAGGGTTAGTTTTTTCATCGGACCGGATGATAGAGGTGTGTACAGGCAGTTGCCTGCCTTCAAAGAAATTACAATTCGAGGGAATGTCAATAAAAGATTAAATTTTTTAAAAAGTGATAATTTATACTACAAGCGACCTTTATTGTTTTATGAAATATTTTGAATTACATAATTTGACACTGCGTTGCCCAACGGTCCAAAGCATTAGTTTATTAACTCAAGGTAAGCCATGGATTGCTGACGATCCCCATCTGTACGCAACCGGCCAACCTCATCCAGCAATTTATGAAAATCACGAAGTTCATTGTCTGAATTGGATGTTCCTCTTGTGTTGTTAATAGCCGATGATGCAATAAAGGTAGGTGAAGATTTTGAAAAAGAACCGCCACAGTGAGCCGGAGGATTGTTGAGTGTCGGTGAAAAGGATATGGTATTACCCCCATCATCAATTATATCCGGATTTCCTCCGCCCCAGTAAATATAATCTGCATCTATATGGGAGTCTTTGGCACTGATATCGTCAGAACCATCAAAGCCTGGCCGCTATTGTGGCCGGACTTTGTTATACAGCCATCTCGGGAAACAACTTTTCCCATATCGAATATTAAGGGAGTACAAAAAAGAGTACATTTATAAATAAAACCCTTTATTGGGTATCAAATAAGCAGTAAATATAATAACTTAGGATCAGAAGGTTTGGGGTTTGAGCCCTGCCATCGACCTGGCAGGCGAAGAGCTTGTTAAATATCTCGTTATGATGGCAGACGATCCCGGTGTTGCAACCGTTGCTGCCGATCCTGCTTCCCGGCACTTTACTGCCGACCCAAGCAAGACGCCTGTACAGATTGAACTTGGTCTTTTTAGTGATTTTTGTCTTGTCGTGGATGGTGTCGATGACTCGACCCTTGATGATGCCATATACATTGATGTTCGTGACTCGAAGGGTGTTATTGAACAAGTTTCTCATACCGGAAGAGGTTTTTTTCACTTATATGGCCATGTACGCTAATGATAGTCTGAGTTATACGCCATTCCAGAGCAGTCTTTTCAAGACCCTTATGTCCATCTACGGTCGACCGGGAGGTATAGGGATTCGGTGGGGAACATCATCATCGGAAGAGGTTAGCAGCATCAGAGCACTTGCGGCCACCACTAAACCACCTGCAGCAAGGTACCACCGGTAGCGACTAAACACAGACGACTCTTTAATAACTACAGAATAGGGCTCTATGTCAGTGGCAAAATCAGTGATCAAGACGGTCTCTCTTTTATATCCGGTCATAAAATCTTTGAACCCGGATAACCCGGATAACAAGTAGTTACCCGGCCATTTTTGGCTAATATTAAATGATAAAAATTCTTGTAGATAGCCAAATCCTTGATCCACATGATATTCAGTGGCATTAATCTCAACAAGTTGAAAAGCTAATTCTACTAGTTCATCTTTATTAAATTCATTCTCTCTCAATCTTAGCAAAATTAAAATAGCCTCGGACTTTCCAATCGGTTCTGATAACTGAACCGATAAATATTGAAGCAGCTCTTTGAGTTCATGCTCTTCTAAATTATCATTGTTTCGATAAATGCCTCTAAACGAAAATAAGATGAGTTTCCATATTTCAGAGTCATCGTCTAATGATTCAACCACATCTTTGAAATACTCAGAATTTCCGGTATTGCTCCACATCATAAAAGAATTTCTGATTGCAACGGAACCGGTCTTTGTATCGGGGTTTTCCAGATAGTAATCATAAAATTCTTTTGAATACCTATTCTGCAAGCTTTCAGAATAATCAGACTCTCTGATTTCCGCCCAGGTTTTTTGCATATAATTTTCAAACGTTGAATCCACCGCTTCTGATTCATTTTGCCCATAGAGGGAAATGGATGTGCTAAACATGATAAATAGTACAATTGAGATGACTTTCATCTGTTCATAATATTTTGATTCAAGCAGACACATGTTGCAACCATGGTGTAATCATTCGCCTGTGTGCCAAGACTTTGCCATGATTGTTCCATATGACTCCATTATTCTTGAAATGCTTCGTTCGGTTTTTTCAGTTGCATAACGTCCTGCGGCTTAAGTGGCGGATCGATGCCGATTGACTTTGTACGGGATTTTGTACCCCGCCGGTTAAGCCGACGTCCGCGAAGCGCTGATGTTTTTTTTC
>SLQC01000353.1 GCA_007131625.1 Balneolales bacterium
ACTTACTACAAGTAACAATACTATCCATTTTGTTGCCAGGGAAACCGGGTAATAGGCAAACACTGGCAAGGTTGAAACTACTCGCTTAATCCTTATAAACCTGTTCATTATCTTTTTTATCATTCATTTGTTGAAGGGTCTGGGATCGCAACCGCTGTTGAAATAAATTCTCGTTTCCTCTTTTATTCCAAACATTACATTCTCTTGCGAGTTTAAAAAGAGTCATGTCAGTCATTCGGCAGAGAATAAGTCACATAATAATCCCCCGGTTCGGTTCCCCTTCCTCCGCCGGCAGCTATGACTACATATTGTTTGCCACCACTCATATATGTAGACGGGGTGGCAAACCCTCCGGCCGGAAGCGTTGTTTGCCAAATCAATTCTCCGGTATCTTTATCAAATGCCCGGAATTGTTTATCCTCGGTACCGCCAATAAATACAAGCCCACCTGCAGTAACAATAGGCCCTCCCATACTGGGGGTTCCGGTAGGGGGTATCCCTTTCTCTATGAGTTCCGGATAGGTACCCAGAGGCACTTTCCATTTAATCTCACCTGTATTTAGGTCAATGGCATTAAGCGTCCCCCACGGAGGTTTAATGGCCGGATATCCATCCGGATCCTGTATATACCGACGGGTAACTCTTACAATATGCCGACTTTCCCCATTTAATTCAGGTACTCCTTGAATATTCTGGAATTCTGCGATTGTTTCTTCCTCTTCGAACAGATAAGTAATAATCGCATTTTTTTCCTGTTCCGACATCGTCGGAAACGCCGGCATCATGCCCCTCCCTGACTCAATAACACTTGCTACCTCTTGTCGTGAGCTGGTTTCCTCAAGATTATTTACAGATGGAAACAGCGGGGGCTGGCCGTTTCTGTCCAATCCATGACAGGTGGCACAATGCTGAACATAGATATTTTGCCCTCGTGCATAAGGTGTATTGTTTGCAGTCGGTTGGATTTCTGCCCGGTGTACCGTTGAAACCTGTACCAATTCGCTGGCATTGACAAACAAGATCCCGGATTCAGGATCGTGAGCTGCACCACCCCATCGCCCGGCTCCACTTGTGGATGGAAAAAATATGGTTTCTTGATCCGGATCATGGGGAGTGAAAAGCCCTTCGTTCCTGTATGCATCAATTTTATTCAATACAAAATCGTGTGCTTCGGGTGATATATCGGTCACTTCATCTACTGTAAAATTATATCGGGCAAAAGGTTCCGGTTTCACAGGAAAAGGCTGGACTGGCCAGGCTTCTTCCAGGTTGGATGGCGGCACTGACCGTTCTTCTATAGGGAAGATGGGTTCGCCCGTTTCACGATCAAATACAAATGTAAAACCCTGTTTGGTTATCTGGGCAACCACATCTACGGGTTCATTATCCCTTTCTACGGTCAGCAGGTTAGGCGGGGCTGGCAAATCGTAGTCCCACAGATCATGATACACCGTTTGATAGTGCCAAATGTGGTCGCCTGTACCGGCATCCAGGGCAAGCAGAGCATTTGCGTATAGGTTCTTTCCCGGACGATCACCCCCATAAAAATCATAGGTAGCTGATCCCAACGGAACGTAAACAATCCCGCGCTCCTTATCCAGACTCATGCCAGCCCAGTTATTGGCTCCTCCTCTGTTACCTAAGGCTACTTCATCCTGAGTCTCCCAGGTTTCGAAGCCCGGTTCCCCCGGTTCAGGTATCGTATGGAAGATCCAGACCATTTCTCCCGTCCGTACATTATAGGCGCGAATATGCCCGGGTGCTGAAGCGTACGCTTCTCCTACGGCTGAACCCATGATCAGTAAATCCCGATAGATGATGCCCGGGGAGGTTGCCCGCACAGAAATAGTTTCAGGATCTCTACCTAGACCCTCATTCATATTAACTCTTCCCCTATTGCCAAACCCCGTGATTGGTTCACCTGTTTCAGCATTCAGAGCATAAAGCCAGGTACCGGCTGAAAATAATATCCGTTTGTCGTCACCCTCTTCCCAATAGACAATTCCCCTTTGTACACCCCCAACTCTCGCCCCTTCATGGGGATCAAATGTCCAGAGCTCTTCGCCCGTAGCCGCATCAACGGCAAACACCTTGATGTAGGCGGATGCCCCATACAGGATATCATTCACAATGATAGGATTAGTTTCGATGCCTGTCCGTGGAAAATTCTCCTCAATATCACCGGTTCTGTAGATCCAGGCTACTTCCAGCTGGTTTACATTCTCCTTGTTGATTTGAGTTAAGGACGAATAACTGCTGCTGGAAGCATCCCCTTTATATACCTGCCATGTGAGATAGGGATCCTCCTGTTCCTGGCAACCTATTGCAAGCAGAGCTATACTTATACAGAATGTTATTTTTTTGATGGTTCCTTTCATTGGCCCGCGCATCTGTATATTTAAATTGGATTTCATGTCTAATGTATTTCAAAATCAGCGATAGAAAGGATGATCGGGATTTAATCCTCGAGGTCCATAAATTGGAACAGGTTCACCTGCCTCAATTGCTCCGAGATCCGGTGCATTACCTCTGTATAAGTCATTCACATTAGGAATTCTCATACCGGCATCTACAGCCCTTCCATTTGGGTTCAGCCTGAAATTCAGATCAACAGCATGATAAATCATATAAGGATCAGTCTGATCAGGAGCATGTAAGTTTTCAAATATATCGTAATCGACCTCCACGCCGTGCATTTCCAAACCGCTTGCTAGCCTGAAATCTTCAAGTGTCGGAAAGCCCTGTGCATCTGCGCCTGTAAGTGAATAATCGCGAATCTGCCCTTCCTGTGGTGAAATCCAGACATATTGATCACCACCGGCAGTGTTTGACCTGTATCCATTATAATCATAAGTTGAATATGCAGTTGCCATTGCGAATGCCATGATTGGCCGTCCCGGTGCGTCTCTGCCAAGAAATAAATTATTCCGGAAATGACCATTTGAGAATATACTTCTGTTTGAGCTCTCAGAGATGATCGTGTTGTGGAAAAAGTATAACCCGGCTGGCTTATCGTTATATTTTAGTGCACATCCTGTCGGTACATTATAGAGTATATTTCGAATATAATAAGCAGGACCTCCGAATATCGGCTGAGCGCTGAGTCCACATTGGGCCGTATTTACTCCCCGGTTCCGCATTACACGAATATTGTGTACACCTCCATCTGCTTCAATAAAATCATCTGCCATCAGATGTATGTCGTTGTTGTAAATATCGATCGATACCGCCTTTAGATGCTCCTCATTCTCCGGTGTTCCGTAAGTGGAGATGCAGATTCCGTCGTGAAAAAATGCGATAGCATTATGGGCGATCACATGACCTGAGCCATAAACCTTAATGGCATTATAACTCTTCAGAGGATTCTCGCCGTAAATTCCCGGATTGAACCAGCCAAGCAGCCGGTAGCGATCCTTGCGACCCAGGATAATATTATCAGCGATATAGAAATTCCTGGAACCGGCATACTCTGTCCAGATGGCACTGCCAACATTTTCAAACCGGGAGTTTCGAACGGTCAGATCGGTGGCACCATATCCACCTTTAAAACCGGCCGCAAAAACGATATCTGTATTCCTGAAAGTCAGTCCTTCAAAGATATGATGAGCAGATGCTGTAACATCAAAAAGTCTGTGGTTGCCGGCACCATCGAATATAACTTCACCATCTCCCGCTGCTTTAATCACGATGGGTCGCTCGGCAGTTCCTTTTGCAGTCAGATAATAGGTGCCTTCAAATGGAACACCGAGTGAGTCCACATAGGCATAGCGGTCCGCTTTATAAAGTCCCGCATGCATGAGAATAATATCGCCTGGTTCAACAGGACGTTCACTTACTACAGCCCAATCGCCCCGCCCGGCACCATAATAAGCGTGTTTAAGCCCTGTAAAGGATGGTTCTTGTCTCTCACCGCTATATCCCGGAGGATACACATGTAGTACCCGGCCATCTTCGGCAGCTTTAGGTTCAGCTCTTGTCCGAACAGTTACTGTTTCAACGTTCTCTCCCAGAACCCCATCAGGATCTTTCATTGTAAAACGGCATTCGTATTCCGTATCAGGTTCAAGATCCAGAATACTTCCCGCAAGCATATTATGGGTAATATAATGAACATGTAATGCTTCCCTGCCAACCTCCTCATCACCAATTCTCAAGAAAGGCATCCCCTCCTTCCATTCGTCCATTCCGGATTTACGATACTCGACCTCTACAGTAGCATTACGATTGTCATCACCGCTAATATACCAATGAAACCCCAGATTGGTCAGTGTAGCCGGCTCGACAATAAATTCACCCGGCGAAACAGCGTTTTGGGCTACAATAAATTCCGGGTTAAGTAGAAAAAGCATAAAAAATGCAGCCGCAAATATATTTTTTAATTCACCTAACACTCGTCGGTCAAATTCAGTAATACTTTTACAGATCCATTGAATTTCCATATTTATATCTATCACTTAGTTAAATACCTATTTATACAATAAATTCTAAACACTCAATGCTTAGTTTATTTACCGTTAGTCAAATCAATGATCCCTGAACCAGGGAAAATCCATTGTCGGTTGATTTACATACCTGTTCATTTCAATTTCCAGCGTAGCACCGGAACCGGGTTCCAGTATTACCTGAAATGATGAACTATTAATGGGTGTACGCACACCTTCGTGGGTGATCCCCAAAAACTGGTGTTCAGCATATCCGCCCCCCTGCACAACTACCGGACGCGATTTGACTGGGCTCAAGTTGACCAGCGACACCGTAACAGTTTTATCGGTCATTCCCGTGACCAGAGCTGCGACATCCTCTGGAACACCGGCCCGATTCCGTTCGGGATCAAAATAGCGCAGACGCGTGTAAAACGGGGGGGAGCGTCTGGGATCATAAAGTCCGCCACCCATCAGCCGAATCAGAGAAGTGATGCTGGCTGGATTAATACCCATCGGATCATCCACCAGACGCATATCCATTGCTGTTTTATCTTCTCGCATCATCCGCATTCGTTTTTTCACATCCTCTACATCTGCACGCATTGCATTTACGGCGTAATCGGGTTTGTTACCCTCGAGAAATTCGAGCCAGGGTATGGAGGCCGTGATGCGTTCCCGGTCTTCCGGCCTCATTGACAGAAAATAGGTCTCCAGAAGGTTTGTATGATCTCGCGGTTGAAAAGAGTACCAATCAGCATCTTCGG
>SLQC01000059.1 GCA_007131625.1 Balneolales bacterium
AATAGATTCGACAACGATTTAACTTTTAAAGCGATGGGACGTGTCGGATACGATGTCTGGGCACCGGGAAATCACGATTATGATTTCGGAATCGACGCCCTGTATCGCTTTACGGAGCTGGCCGGTATGGATATCGTTTGCATCAACCTCCTGAAAGAAGACGGTACGCCGGAATTTGCCCCGTCGGTTGTCTACGAAGTCAACGGCATCCGGGTCGGTGTCATCGGTGCCATCAGACCGCGGGACAGACTTTCCCTGGATTTGGAAGGCACAGCTCAGGCTATGGCCGTTGAAGCCAGTAGACTGAAATCCGAAACCGATGTTATTTTCGGACTGGTTCACATCTCCAACAACAATTCGAAAAAGATTGCCCGCTCTGCTACCGATATTGATGTAATCATTGCGGGACACTCCCATGAGAAAACCGAACAGCCAGTCGTGGTACCCGAAACGGGAACACTTATCGTTCAGGCCGGATCATATGCCCAATATGTAGGCCACTTGGAGTTGGAAGTGAATGTAAAGGATCGTGGCATCCATTCCTGGGAATATCGCCTCGTTGAAATGGACCATGCCGCCATTCATCCGGACTTGGAAATGCTTGAGTGGGTAAGGCAAAAAGAATTGGAGCTGACGCCCGAAGCATTCCGGTACATCAGCTGGTCGTCCCGGGAAGTCAACTATCTCGAGATCGGCATCCTGGCCGCTGAAGCACTTCGCCGGGCAACCGGTGCAGATATCGCACTTCATAATACGGCCCACATTGTCCGGGCGACGATTCACGCAGGCATTCATGATCTGAATACGATCTACCGGACCGGCGGTGAGCGCGGGGAATTTCTGGTGAAGGTCGATCTGACCGGCGACGAAATACGCAATTATTTCCTGGGACTGCCCATGCATGGCTGGCTTCCGTCACAGTGGTCGGGCTTCCATGGGTCCTTTGACGGGGGATACTTCAGCAGCAACCTGGACCCCGACCGGATGTATACTGTAGTGATGCCGGAGCGTGAATGGCGCCAGCGATTTCAGCGCATGGTTAACCAGGTTAAAAGCAATCCGGACGACTATCCGGTACTCAATATGCCAGACCGGACACTAAATGTTCGGGATATCGACACCAAATGGATCGAAGCCATGTCCCTGCTGCTGGAAGAATATAAAAAAGACCGGGTCGGGCTGCTGGATGCGGTTCTGATGATCGCAGAAGAAACAGGTCAGACAGCAATCCTGGAACAATTCCTGGAACAATACAGTCGCTATTAAGCTCGAATTTGTATCGAGAATATTAATACGAGCGGAAATCAATGGTTAGCGTTCTGAAAAGTGCCAGACAAATCCGGATAAAACCGAAATTAATTATAAATATCAAATGCAGACGAATAGATACAGGAGGATGCCCAATATGAAAAAGATCGCACCTCAAATTGTTGCGGGGCTTATGATCTTACTTCTGATCACGGCCGGATGTGCCGGAGAGCAGGACGACCGGCCCCGTCGGGACAGCGGCATCTGGAACCCACCCATGGGGCAGGATGCCCCGGATGATGCTTTTTTTCATGGCGAGGAAGAGTATGCCTACTATGGCGCGGACAGTCCGTGGAATCTCCGTTTTTTTTACGGCTATTTTGACGATTGGGAGAAACGCCGTGGTCAGCGCATGATGCTGGATATCATGAATAACAAGTACAGCGATGCCGAAGTATATGCTCGTATGGTCAAAGAGCGCGAACCGGAGAATCTGGAAGCTTGGTTCAATTTGGCCGTCGCTTTGGCCTGGCAGGACCGGACCGAGGAAGCTGTAGAAATCGTGGAACGCTCGGTCGAAGAGGGTCTGCCGTTTGAACGGTATCTGGCCGGACCCCGTGACATTTTGCGCCCACTCACCGAATCGGAACCGTTCCGGGCCTACAAGGCAACCCTGGAGGAAGTGTCCGAACTGTTGCACGGACCTATGATCGGACAGGTGACGCAGACGCAGGCCGCTTTTTGGCTTCGTACCGCAGCCGAGTCGGAGGTCCGAATACGCATCGGTACCGATATTGATATGAGCCAGATCGTGGAAACGGCATCGGGTCAAACCCGGGCGGATCGAGATTACACTGCTATCGTCAAGGCCGAAAATCTGCAACCCGATATCCGTTACTACTACGACGTACATATAGACGGGCAGCTTGCTGGAGAACCTGGTGAATACTCCTTCCGTACCTATCCGTCACCGGGCAACGGGGCCGTTTTCAGCATGGCCTTCGGCGGATGTGCGGGGTATGTGCAGGAAAACGAACGCATGTGGGATGTCATCCGGCAGAAAGAGTCATTGGCCTTCCTGACCTTGGGAGATAACGAATATTTCAACATGATATCGCATGCGAATTATCCGTTTGGAATGCAGCACTATTCCTATTACCGCCGGCAATCGCGTCCCGAATTCCGGCGGCTGACTTCCTCGGCCTCCGTCTATGCCATCTGGGACGACCACGAATTCACCGATGACATCTGGCTTGGACCCTACAAGCACAAACCGTTCTGGAAAATGCCTCTGCTGGAGCAGTTTAAAGAGAACTGGATAAATCCGTCCTACGGTTCAGAGGAGTGGCCGGCAGTTTGGCACAATTTTTCCATCGGAGACGTTGATGTATTCATGCTGGACGGTCGGTTTTACCGTACCAACCCTTATGCAAAAGAACCTTCCAGAGTCAATAATTTTGCTGAATATCCAACCATGCTGGGTCCGGTGCAGAAGGCGTGGCTTTTTGAAGAGCTGAAACAGTCCACGGCGACCTTCAAGGTGATCGCCTCGCCAGTGCCTTGGGCGTATGACGCCAAGCCGGGTTCCGTAGATACGTGGTATGGTTTTCGCGAAGAACGTGATGAAATTTTTGATTTTCTCTCAGAAAACAACATTGAAGGAGTTGTGTTGTTGTCCTCCGACCGCCACCGCTCGGATGCCTGGAAAATTGAACGGCTCGACGACTACCCGCTGTATGAATTTGCAAGTGGAAGTCTGACTAACGAACACCGACATAATGCCAAAGATGCCGCGCTGTTCAGTTACAACGACAAACAGTCGTTCGGACTGCTGAGCTTCGATATGTCTGCCGATGATCCGTCAGTGACCTATGACATCTATAGCATAGATGACGAGAACGTTTATTCCTTGATTTTGAAGAGAAGCGAGCTCAGGAGTATCGAATAATCTACAGCGTTAAGAATTAAATAAGTGAAGTGAACATGATGAATATTTATAGTTATAATAATAAGATCAAACAGATCAGAAATCACTTAATTAGTGTGTTAGGTATCTGCATTATAATCCTGTTTATACAAGGATGTAATACAGGTGACAGAGAGTCTCAAAAACCGTTAAATATCGTATTCATACTATCTGATGATCAGGGTTGGAACCACGTGGGCTATAACGGATCGACGGACTTCTATGAAACTCCCAATATCGATCGCATTGCCTCAGAGGGTATATATTTCTCGGATGCCTACTCTGCCAATCCGGTTTGTTCACCTGCACGGGCCAGTCTCATGACAGGTAAAAATCCGGCGCGTCTTCATTTGACCAATTATATTCCCGGTGGCACATGGCCCTATGCACCGGTTATCGGACCACAAATGCAGCGTTATCTTCCCATGGATGAAAAAATCCTGCCGCAGTATTTGGCAGATCATGGCTATGTGTCCGGTCATTACGGGAAATGGCACCTGAGTCCGGACAGGGAATTTGATGATCCCGGACGTTTCTTTGAACCCCAACATCGCGGATTTGATGATGCGTTGATTACTCTCAAACCGAAGCCCGATCACGATCCATTTGATGATCCTCATAATGTGGAAAAGATCACTCAGCGGTCCCTGGATTTTTTAGACCGGAATAAGGATAAACCTTTCTTCCTCCATGTATCGCACAATGTGGTCCATCGTCCCTTGATTGAAGTCCCGGAACTGATAGAAAAGTACGAGAATAAACCCGGGGCGGAATTGGGGAAAAATAATCCGATTATGGGGGCCATGGTTGAGCGAATGGACGAGGGTATCGGTCGTATTCTGGACAAACTTGATGAACATAATTTGACAGAAAACACGGTGGTGATATTTTTCTCCGATAACGGGGGCCTGGAGGTGCTTCAATCCCAGGATCCGCTCAAAGGGGGTAAAGCCATGGTCTTCGAAGGGGGAATCCGGGTACCCATGGTGATTCGCTGGCCGGGTATGATCGAACCGGGAACCAGAAATACAACGCCGGTTATTTCGGACGACTTCGTTCCGACGATTCTGGAAATGGTTGGCTCCGATGTCGATGTGAGTGAAATGGACGGTGTAAGTTTGGTTCCTCTTTTGACGGGTGCAGGAACATTGAATCGGGACGCGTTATATTGGCATTATCCCCATTATCATCACCATGGATATCAGCCCTCCGGAGCGATCCGAAAAGGGGATTACAAGTTGATCGAGTGGTATGAAGAAACGCTATGGGGTGCACCGAATCAGGTGAGTTTATATAATGTCCGGGAGGATATTGGAGAGACAAATGACCTATCCCGTGATATGCCCGAACTTGCCGGAGAAATGCGTAAAAAATTATATGAATGGAGAAAATCAATTAATGCGCAGGAGATGATGAGGAATCCTCACTATGATCCGGAACGGGTAGATCAGCGATCTGAAATAAACCTTCAATACAGAAAAAGGCCCGGAATTCGGGAAAATCCGGTTCCGGCACCGGGTTTTTAAAAAAGTCTCGTAATTCAGAAAATGCCGGTTCCATTCAAATTTCAAGATCTAACTTTCCATTAGCGTTTATGCAAATCTCGGCCATTCGCCATGCGACTAAACCATTGAATTCGGAAATTCGAAATGCCGTAATTGATTTTTCCGAAATGACGACCTCGGTTGTTGCGGTTGTATCCGACCAGATGCGGAATGGAAGGCCGGTGACCGGATTCGGGTTTTGTTCAAATGGTCGTTATTCGCAGCGTGGTATCATCGAAGATCGGCTGATACCGCGCCTGATGAAAGCCGATCCGCAAGATCAGTTGAACGAAAAAGGCGATAATGTGGATCCGCATCGCTGCTGGGATATCATGATGAAGAATGAAAAACCAGGCGGTCATGGCGAACGTTCGGTTGCTGTGGGAACAATAGATATGGCACTATGGGACCTGGCAGCAAAAATTGAG
>SLQC01000090.1 GCA_007131625.1 Balneolales bacterium
CTCCGTCATCCATGTCTTCACCTATCCACTCCGGTATTTCACCGGTATGAAAAGCATGCCAATTCTCAAGGTCTCTGAAATGCCGAAGGCGTCCGAACGCTTCCCAGGGAAATTCACCGCTCCAAAAATTATTACGGGCTATTAGTGCTTGAAAGGTCGGAATATTTGCAATCTCCGGTGTTAACTCTCCAACCAGCAATTGTCTGCGAACATTCATGCTTCTCAATTCAGATAGACCCTCAATTTCCGGCGGAATGGTGCCCGGACGTGTCGAATTTGCCTCGGGAAAATTGAGTGCGGTTACCCGCCAGACATCCGGTTCAATTTCTGAAACCTGACTGACACCGAGCCAAAACTCAACCATCTCGACCTTCCAACCGGTATTATCACGCCAATGATCACCATGCATCGCATCGTACAATGCAAGCAAGGCAAGTGAATCTTCTATGGCTACCGATACCCCCCCCTCCTCATCTTGAAATATTTCATTGTACCGTGGATGTTGCGGATTATTATTAATCACTTCTCCATTTATATCGACAAGTTCTGCTCTGTGCTGTCGAGAATCGGAGCCCTGATTTGCAAAGGTTTGCTGAACCAGTAACACTGAAAAGGAAAGCATCAAACAAAACGTCAATCCATTTAGTGTTTTTGTTTTTGTAAAGAGAGTCATCATATTTCTCCATTTTTGGTATTTGCTGCGTTTATAGATTCTCCAGGAGAATCATGCTGTCAAATGACACTCCTGGAGTGTTGACCTGCTTCTTGCTGCTGAATATTTTTGCATCAGAAGGTATATCTTAATCCCATGTTGATTCTCCGTCCACTTAATGATATGCTTGTCGGATAAAAGTCCCGGTCAACGCGATAATTGATCCGTCTGTGATTCAGAATATTTGATGCATCTCCCCAGATACGGAAATTATTCGATATCCTGTATTGAAATGTCATAGACAAATTGTTTGTTGCATCGTTATATGCGTCAAAATATTCACGATGCCTCTGATGTATTTCCGGAAGCCATTGCTGGCTGCCATAGGAGGAAATGGATGGTGCGGCCCATTGATAGGTAATCTGGGTGTTAAAACGGCCATGAATATAACTGATCCCAGCATTCAGAACATGGGGTCGCTGATTCAGAAGCGGAACACGAATCGTGTCGGGAATAGCGGGATTCGGATCCCTTCGGCCAATATCCGCAAGAGACTGCGTATAGGCATAATTCGAATAAATACCCATGTTTCCCAGAATTCCCGGAAGGAACGCAAGATTTTGCTGCCAAGACAGCTCGATACCGTAGACTGACGCTTCCTGACCATTTCTAAAGGTCGTCAAAAACCATCCCTCATACCGGGGATCTTCTTCCTCTGGGATATCTTCACCTACAGGCACATCTTCATCAGGATCGTCGAATCTGAGTCTTTCACTATGGGTAAAAATAAAATCCGACAAATCCTTGTAGAACACACCGGCTGATAACTGACCTACATTCATAAAGTAGTGTTCGATAATTACATCCAGATTATCGGAAAGCATCGGCTTGAGATTCGGATTTCCCTTCCGGATAGTCTCGTTATTGTAATTCCTTGTGACATTCGGGCTCAGCTGGTTTAAGTTGGGCCGACCGATGGATCGTGAATATGCTGCACGAAGATTGGTCATATTACCTATGGAATAGACCATCTGGGCGTTCGGAAAAAGATTTGTAAAATCGGTCGAACTGCTTACGTCCCGGCCTCCCAGGTACCGACCGTCATCACCTATATCACCTTCCCGGCCATCGTAACTGTTCGTGGTATGTTCTATGCGGACTCCGCCAAGTAAGGTAAATCTGCTGAACGTAATATCTCCCATTGCATAAACACCGAACGTGTGCTCCTCAGCCGTGTATTGTGAAGTTTCCACTTCTAACACCCAGGTATCCGGACTCATGTTGAAGTGTGGCCTCCAGGCTTCATACAAATCTTTGGCTTTCTGCAAATCCAGCATAAAGGGTATCGAGTACGTCTGATGATCTCTGTCAAAGACATTCCATGTGGCATTCGGAATCCATTCAAATTCATCCGCTCCCAATCTCCGATCGATCGGGCCTTGATACCTCTCCCCCTCTCCAGCCCTGAATGTCATAATGGCACTGCTGCCGAACTTGATGGTTCCGCGGTTATAGGGAGCTACAAAATCGAGTTTTCCAGTAAAATCGTTATCCGTATGCTTGCTGATACGGTGGTCCAGATTACTAAACTCATACAATCCGGCAGGTATCGGGTTATAAGGCCATTCACTCCAGGGGGCTACCCATACTTCGACATTCCTCCGGTCCTCATAATTAGTCATGTATTCAAAACGACCTCTCGTACTAAAATTATATGTGTATGTGTCGCCATAATTTCGACCATGGCCCCATCCCACGACATATTCCACGTCAAACAGATTCAGAAGATGTCTGCCTCCAAGCTGAATGGTAGATTGGCGCGTGAAGTCTTCGTCCAGACGCGGGGCGGTATGGGCCGCTGCCTCATTGGATATCATCGGACCCGTCTGGTTTGGAGTGGTGTAGCGGCCCACATTGATGTTATACCGCATACCATGGCGATGAGTTTCACTATCCTGGAAATTGAGCAAGCTCTGCACATGAAATGTGGAGCGATCCGTTGGCTGGAAAGTCATTTGGAATCCTCCTGCGTAACGGTCCCGATAGTCGTATCGAAACTCGTTTCTTACGTCACTGAGCACATCCACGCGTCCTATCTCATCAAAGGTCTGGGCAGCCCAACCTATGTTTATAGATTCTGCTGCGCTGGGTGCACGCTGATGACTCAGGTTCACACCATATGTAAACCTCTCATTCGGTGAATCGCCGTAGCTAAAAGAAAATCTCGTGGCAGCTCCTGTATGACGGAGGTATCGATCCTGCATTCCACCACCCAATCGAATATTCATGGAACGCTCCCCACCAATCGGACGGCGGGTACTGACATTGATAACCCCGCTCAACGATTCCGCATCCATATCCGGCGTAATCACTTTTATTACTTCAAGCTCCTGTACCATATCCGAGGAAATGGTACCCAGATCTACCTGCCGTTCCCGGCTTGTGGTTCCCATACGCTGGCCATCCATCGTAATATTGCTGGCACCAGGTCCGACACCCCGGATATTGGCTCCACCATGTCCCATACCGACAATACGGGACAGTGAACCGGTGACCGTTTGGTCTGCAAAAGCATCCATCTGCTCGGCCGAAACGATGTTCCGTATACTAACCGATTCCCGCTGCCGGGTCAGTGCACGGGCCTGACCGCGTTGACGGGCAGTGACAAGGACATCATCACCCATAATCATTATATCCTGGAGATCCACATTCTGCATTACACGTTCATCAGCACCGACCGTAACGGGAATTTCCTGGGATTCATACCCCATATAACTGAAAACAACTACATACTCTCCCACCGGTACACGACGCAAGAGGTACCGGCCATCTATATCACTTGTTGTTCCTTGAGTTGTACCCTGTAAGACTATGGTTGCTCCCGGCAACGATTCTCCTGTCGAAGCATCCGATATCTCACCATAGATGGATCCCGTTTGTGCATTGACATCACGTGGGATAAAGATCAAAAGTAAGTAAGTCATCAAAACAATAACAAGACCGCAGGACTTGGATATTTCGCCGGCTCTTTTACTCTTGAAGAGCAACCCCTTGCGGTTTTTTTGTTTCATAGCGTTGCCAATTATTAAGCGCATTTATGATAGCCTCGCACGTTTAATCGATTATTAAAGCACATGTTAAAGCATGGTCGTTCATGAAAGTACCCTGGTACTTTCACAACTTGCAAGAATGAACTCATGTATTTTTTTAAAACCATTAATATGTATCTGTAAATCCATGTGGTCCAAACAACTGAGCTAATCCATCCTGTTGATCTATCAGACGCAGCAACAACATAACATACAATATAATTATTTCCTTAAGAACAACAAGAACAACCATCAAGAACAATCATCTTTTTTAAAAGTTTGCTTGAATTATCATGTTGACTTCAGCGTTATACCTGATCTTTAGCCTCTTCTTTTTTAATCTTTAATGTCCGTCCTTTAGACAACGGGGTTATTTAAAAACCTGTTAATGCAACATTTTATCTTGAGAGATCCCATAAAACATCTGATCAAAGATCAAACCGGAGCCCCATTTCCAGCCTTAACCCTGCAGTGTAGTCTATCATTACGGGATAAAGATCCCGCGAATACAGGTATTGAGCCACGCGCTCGTTGCCCAACAATCTGGAGACATCTGCCCAAAACCGGAAATTATCTGAAATCCGAAATCTGAATGTAACGGACAGATCGCTCCATCCGTCCTGGTATTGATCCATGAAAACACCTTCAGTGCTGTCAATTGAAGGCGCCAAAGTAGGCATTTGTTGTAAACCACTAAGCATCTCTGCTGTCCAGTGGTAGGCTACTTGAGTAAAAAATCGACCTTGCGTATAATCAAGAGCGCCATTGACTACATGAGGACTTTGATAAAGCAAAGCTACATCATATTCACGATCCGTTTCCCGTATAGATTCTGACCACGTATAGTTAATCCAAGTTCCAAAATTTCCTAAAAACCCCGGGAGAAAGGCATAATGCTGATGCCATGAAAGCTCCACCCCAAACAATGTTGCACTTTTATCACTATTCCGGAATGTCCGTTCACGGACAGGAAGAACCGTAAAATCCTGATTCTCAAACAGGGGATCTATACCGGTATAATCACCCTTTAGAACTTCGATTCTGCGCTCTTCAAATATCTGAAAGTTACTCAAGTCCTTATAGAAAACACCGACAGAAAACAAACCGAGATCCATCAGTCTGTGGTCCAGATAGAGATCCAGGTTATTGGATATCACAGGATCAAGTTCCGGATTACCACGAAAGAGCAGAGTGTCCCGACGGTTCACAAACTCAAACGGTGCGAGGACTTCAAAGGCAGTTCTTTCGATTGTTTTTGAATATGCCATCCGAAGCCTGGTCAGATCCCGGGGAGCAAACGCTATTTGTGCATTGGGAAAGAAATCGGTTCTGCTGTGACTCCGAACTGTATCCGTTGTTTCAGCATATCGATTAAACCTGTCAAATTCTGTGAGACGTCCCTTGCTCTCGTAATCCGTGTATTCCATACGGGCCCCTCCAAGA
>SLQC01000094.1 GCA_007131625.1 Balneolales bacterium
CTCATCAAGAAGTGCGGTACGGTCATCAGGTGCCAGATTCGCAAGCAGCTGGCGCGTCTCCTCGTTGGTCATCTCCAGCAGGAGGTCGTTTTGTCTTTCCACTTCAAAATGGGCGAAGGTCTCAGCACTCAACTCCCTTGGAAGGATGCGAAAAAAAACGACTCGATCCTGTTTTTCGAGCTGCTCCATGAGATCGGCAATTTCCGGCACTGGCCAGTCTTCAACCGATTCCCGCAGCTCTGCCCATTGCTGTTTCTCGATTAATTCAGTGATCTCGGGTTTTATCAGTTCTTTGTTGATCATACCGCCATCTCATTCTTGGAGTGAAAAAGTCGTAAGACAGCACAAAAATAGGAAAAGAACCGGTATTATTAATAAAAAAACTATGATCCATTCACAGAATGCGGATCACATAGCCTGCAATAGTTTCAATTACAAAAGACGATTCAGAATACCCCGGGGCATGAGGGAGAGCAGCCAGGCAACCAGGCGCCACCGCCGGGAAACATAGCTGACCGGCTTCTTCTTGATAATGTCATGGGCGATCTGTCGTGCGGCTTTGTCAGCGCCTGCCACCCAGAACATTCGTTTGTTTTCTTCGGTCATTGGTGTGAGGACATAGCCGGGCAGGACATCGGTCACTGCAATTTTTTCGCCTCTCCGTTTAACTCGAAGCCTCATGCTGTCCATATAATTGGATACAAACGCTTTGGACGCGTTATAGGCTGACCCGTTAGGATGGGGCAGCAGGGATGCTATGGATGAGATACCGACAATATGGCCGTAACCCTGTTTCTGGAATATGCGGTAGGCTTCGTGCAGCATCCCGGCGAAACCGAGAACATTGATGCGAATTAGCTCTTCGGTCGCTTCCCGCTCCATACCGACCGAACTGCCGGATACCCCGGCATTCAGAACGATCAGATCCACCCCACCCATTTGATGGATCACTTTACGCAGGGTGTCAACGGATGTATGGATATCAGTGACATCCATGAAAGCGATGTGTGATGGCGAGACGAGCCGGGGCTGAACTTCATTCTGCATGATCTGCAGCCGCCGAGCGGTAAGCCCGAGGATATACCCTGCTTTCGATAGCTCCACAGCCAGGGCAGCACCGATACCGGAACTCGCTCCGATAATTACGGCTTTCCTGGTCGAATTTGAATGTGTCTTCAATGCGTGGTGTTATTCAGGATTCAGGCCTTGAGATGAGAATGATTTTCACGAATGGCCGGGATCCGATTTTCTGCCAGCAAAAAAATCCCGAATAAGACGGCACTGTACAGCAGTGTGCTGATGATCATGTAATGCAGAAAGGGGATAGCCGCAATATATGCGGCAGCAAGGCCATCCCAGGTTTTGGGGTACATCGACCCGGACATCCAGACACCAAAGTTGGTGATCACAAAGAAGAGCATGGATCCGGTAATACCGGCACCGGCGATATATCCGGCTGAGAGACGGTTTTGCAGCGAGCGGCCGATAAATACCATCAGAATAAACGACCCGTAGACGTAGAGTATGGTGTCATGAAAGCCAAGAAACAGATCGGAAAGCAGCAAGACGGCCAATGGCGCAATAATAGCCCATTTCCGGTCCCGAAAGAAGACGCCGGCAAAAAGGGCCAGTGCGGCCACCGGGGTGAAATTGGGTGGCTGTGGAAGAAACCGGAGGGCAACGACTGCAAGAATCAAGATCAAAAGGACGATTAACCGATGATT
The DNA here is from genome assembly GCA_007131625.1 of Balneolales bacterium. GTDB lineage: Bacteria > Bacteroidota > Rhodothermia > Balneolales > Natronogracilivirgulaceae > SLQC01. Next base: position 1,725 of record SLQC01000094.1, read on the forward strand.
GTTCATAAAATGACGGATTATAAATTCTGAGGTATATCTGATATGGGTAAAAACTGAGATAGCTTTTTTTGGTAAAGGAAGTCTAAAATAACCAATAATGCAGACAGAATAAAACAAAGAATCTGGAACGGTTCCGTCCAGGTGCGGAGATTTTGAATCGCGTTGCCCATTCGTGTTTCACAAAACAAGATCAGAAAAGTCCGTTTATTGTATGGATAATCTGCAAGGAGCAGGTTTTGATGGAGTAAATCAGGGTGCCCCGAACGTGTTGGTGGCTTTAAAGGCAGCTTCGGCAGAGTCCCAGTAGATGATGATTTCATCGCTGATCTCCCGTCCGTCTTCATCAATCATCACTATTTCAATGAGTTGGACGGGTTTGTCATACAGATTATCATGCTCATAAGTTTCCAGGAGAAGGGCATAGCCGTTTTGTGCTGTGACCTGATCGATCAACCGGTCGCCGCTGCCATTGCGAATAGTTTGAAGATCTATCATCAGGAGAGGGAGTAACGAACGGTTGTGTACCTCATAGACAGCCAAGTCACGAAAAACATGGGTGAATCCGACATCCGACAAAATGGAGCTGAGTGCCGGAAGGTTGTCGTCACGATGAATAAGCAGGTAGTTGGCATGCCCGTTGGCATTGATATCCTCATCGAGGACAAGCACTTCATAAAAATCCGGAAGGCGCTTGTTTATATCGGTGATTCCCAGTTGCTCTTCATTGTGCCACCGTGTGACGGACTCTATCACAGGTTCATCATTGTAGATGAACCCTGTTGCGGGTGGAATATCTTCGGAATGTGTGAGTGGTTCCGGCAGGGTCGGCGGTTCAGGTGATGCCGGACCGCCGTTGTACCAGATATAAGCCAGATACCCCCCGGCTAAAACGAACAGCGGTATGAGTACCCGGACTATAATCGAAGCGCGTTTTTTCTTTTTTTTCTTCATTCGATTGACATTTTCATGATGCTGGTCTGATCGTTGAAACTTCCATGGCAAATCATTTACCGGCACGCAAATGTTTGTAACTCATGGGTGATCTATCGTGCAATCTTGCATGATGAAACAGTTCTGTGTGTCGACCCGGCTCATCGATCAGTTCCTTGATATTATAGTGATGCCATTTATTAAATTGCTGAAGATAAACCATCGATAAAATTGAATTTATATTTGTTAATAAGCTGCTTTTAGTGTTAATATCAAACCGGTATATGCTTAAAGAAATAAATGTATGTTTTATGATAGATATATTTATATGTTAAAAACATCTTTATATGTACTAAAAAAATCTGAATATGTTCAAAACATCTAACTCGAAATCAATGCTTATGAACTCATCAGAGGAAAACACATACGGGGGTTAATCGTAACAAGTTATTTATCGGATATGATTGCAGCTGCACTGTTTGCTGTCGGACTGGTATTCCATGTCATGTTCATTCAGAACAGAAAGCGGGGCGGGTACAGGATTGAAAAACTGTAACAGCCGGATGAGCAGTGGGATATTATCCTGAAAACCGGGAAACTGGGAGACCTTTACAGGGTACTTTGGCTTTGAAAAGGGAACCTGACAAGGGTGCCTGTTTGATGTCCAGTGCCGACATGTTTTCCCGTGCGGTGGTTATGTAAAGCTCATCCAGTCCGGGTCCTCCAAATGTACAGGATGTCACATTTGGTACCGGCAGATGAATTTCGTGCAGGGTGTCCCCGCTTTCGGGATCGATCCGAATTACTTTTCCGGATCCGTACAAGGCAACCCACAAACCATCTTCTTCGTCAATCGTCATGCCGTCCGGACTCCCTTCAGCCTCTGCAATTTGTCTTACCGTTCTCCGGTTTGAAATCATTCCCGATTTATCGTCATAGTCGAAAGTGAAAATGGTTCCTGTAGGCGAATCGATAAAGAAAAACTGGTTATTGTCATGGTTCCAGGCCATTCCGTTGGGTACGGTCACTTCCCGAAGCTTCCGTTCTGCATGCAGATCGGGGAAAAGTATGTACAGGCTTCCTGCCCCTTTCACCTGCTTGTATGAAAGGGTGCCGGCCCAAAACCTTCCCGAGGGATCACATTTCCCGTCGTTAAACCGGTTGCCGGAAAGGCCGGGTTCCGGGTCCAGAATCCGCGTCAATTTCCGGGATTCGAGATCAAAAAAGGCAATTCCGGTTTTCAGTGCCAGCAGCAGCCCGCCCGGTTTCCTGAGCGCCACGGCACCAACATGCTCACCTGTATCATATTCCATGTTGGTTTTCCTGGACGGGTCGTAAACCAGCAGTTTCGCGGATAAAATATCCACCCAGTACAGTTTCTCTTCGTTTTCGTCCCATACCGGTCCTTCCCCCAGATGCGCATTGAATGTCAGTTCCGGTTCCGCTGATGTTGTGAGTGATGGCATGTGATTAAAAGTTATGATGCAGGGCGGTGTTTATTCTTCCGGCCAGTACTCCTCTATTTTCTTCTTGAGAAAGCAGACACTGCGTTCCAGCTGATCCATGCCGTCCACCCCATCCTCAATACTGATCCATCCGTCAAAACCGGCGCGCTTCAGTTCGGCAAAAATGAGATCATAGTCATTGAGCCCCCGGCCGATTTCACCGTGGGCAAGTCGTTTTGCATAACCGGTCGCACCGGATTCCTCACGCCACAGGTCTTCCAGTGTTCCTTCCTTTAGATAACGATCGCTGGCATGCATCGTCACGACCCGGTCGGATACTCGCAGCAACAGCTCGATGGGGTCTTCCCCGGCAAGCCAGGTGTTGCTCGGGTCATAATTGACTCCGAAACGGGGATGATCGATACGATCCACGAGCGCACAGAACAGGTCTGTTTTTTGTGCAAATTCCGGATAGGACCAAAAATCATCCTTGTAATGATTTTCAAGTATCAGGGTAATCTGGTGTTGTTCTGCACATTCAAGACACGCCACAATACAGCCGGCGGCATAGGACAGACCTTCTTCGACCGAAAGTCCGGGTCTTTTTTGACCCGATAACACCCTGCAGTAGGAAGCACCCAGCGCATGACTCATGACGATCCGGTGCTTCTGTTTTTCGATCTCCTTCTTGCGGAATTCGGCGTGAGGGTGAGTGAAATCAGGCGAGCAGCACAACATCGGGATGACAAGTCCCTTGTTCTCCACCATCTCCCGGACAGGCTTCCAGTTTTTTTCATCCTTCATCTCATGAAAACCCGCATACCACTCCAGACCTTGAATATCAAGGCCGGAAGCAAGGTCGATCCATTCCGAGGCCTTCATACGGCCGTCGCACAAATTGCTGATATACGCTTTGGGAAATGCTGCCAGTTTGGGCATGACTATGTCGGACAAGTTAAAGGAGATGAACTGTTTTATAAAAAATGTAAAAAAAACGATATTTCAAAATA
>SLQC01000122.1 GCA_007131625.1 Balneolales bacterium
CAACTTGATATCAATTAGTTACGGGTTTTTATCAGGCAAATTGGCCTGCCATTGCAATGCGAGTTCTGCATTGCCTATATTTATGTAAAATGACACGTCAGACTTTTCGGAGTGGACTCATTAATAAATAATTAATATTTATTCAATATGTTGCATTAAAAGTGCACATAACTGCTTTAATGAAACAACAGATTATTTTTTTGCATGTCAATGTATCACAGGCCTGAACGTATTACTTAAAAAAAGGATCCGTAAGGCCTATAAAAACAAAATTTCACCATGAAACGAAAAGAATTTATTTTAAAAAGTATTGGTGCTGGTGTATTTGCGGGTTCCGCTGCCACTTTGGGCTGTTTTTCTTCAACATTTGCAGCTCGTAATAACAATTCACTCTACGATCTTGTCGCTGTTCGAGGCGGAGAAGCACACGCCATGTTCGATCGAGGGATTTCCGCACTTGGTGGAATGCAAACTTTCGTAAAAGAAGGTCAATCGGTTGTGATTAAACCCAATATCGGCTGGGACCGGCCACCGGAAATGGGAGCCAACACCAATCCCGAACTTGTGGGACGCGTTGTGGAAAGTTGTTACGAAGCCGGTGCAAGCAATGTTTATGTCTTTGATCATACTTGTGACGAATGGCGCAGCTGTTACACCAACAGTGGCGTCGAAAAGTCGGCTAGTGATGCGGGCGCCACAGTCGTTCCCGGCAACTCCGAACAGTATTATCGTGATATATCCATCCCCGGCGGCCGCCGTCTCACCGCAGCCAAGGAACACGAACTACTGCAGGAAACCGATGTATTTATCAACATACCCGTCCTGAAGCATCACGGAGGCGCATCCATCACTATATGCATGAAGAATCTGATGGGAAACATCTGGGACCGACGCTACTATCACCAGAACGACCTCCATCAATGCATTGCTGATTACTCGACATGGCGCAAACCCGATCTGAATATCGTCGATGCCTACCGGGTTATGATGAGAAACGGACCGAGAGGGGTTTCAATCGAGGACGTGGTCACCATGGAAGCCCAGGTCATATCCACAGATATGGTGGCTGCCGATGCAGCTTCGACCCTTATGTTCGGTCTTCAGCCCGAAAATGTGGGACACATCCGGCTTGGCCAGGAGATGGGTGTCGGCAACATGGATCTCGAAAGCCTGAATATCAACAGGCTTCGAATGTAGTGTGATACGCTGTGATGCGAATCAAACTGTTAAAATATTCCAGGATATTCATTTCCCTGCTGTTTCTGATACTCACCGGGTTTTTGTTTCTTGATTTTGCAGGGACGTTTTCGACAGCTCTGATTAATGGGATCACATGGATCCAGTTTGTGCCGTCTCTGATCAAATTTCTGAACCTGGCGGGTTTTCTCACACTCGGTTTTCTTGTGGTGATCGTGGTGACGGTGCTTTTTGGCCGAATCTACTGCTCCACAGCCTGTCCGCTTGGAATACTACAGGATGTGGTCTCCCGGGTTTCGCGCTTTTACAAGGTAAAAATCCGTGGCAAAACAAAAAGATATCGCCCCGCACCGGCTCAAAACTTGCTGCGTTACTCCCTGCTTGGTTTGACAGTAACCTTTTTTCTGTTCGGCAGTGTCTTCTTTCTTATTCTGCTAGACCCGTTCAGCCTTTTTGGCAAGATTATCTCAGGACTTGCCCGGCCGCTCTATTTCGAAATGAACAACTTAGCAGCCGATTTCCTTATTGCTCGGCGAGATTATACGCTTTATCATGTGGAAACCCGGCAACTCAACTATCTGCCACTGGCCTATCCGGCTCTGATACTGGGACTGGTGACCTGGCTTTCTTTCACAAAAGGCCGACTCTACTGCAATACCGTTTGTCCGGTCGGCAGTTTTCTGGGGTTGATTTCCAAATACTCCATGTATCGCATCGAGATTGACCAGACCATCTGCAACTCCTGCAACAAATGCTCATTGAACTGTAAGGCGCAGTGCATTGATATCAAAAACAACGAAATAGATTTTACCCGGTGTGTGGGATGCTTCAACTGCCTGAATATCTGTTCGGAGCACGGAATTGATTACCGCAACCAGTGGTTCAACGGCAGATCGGACGACAGTGGCACAACGAATATCAAAAAAAAGAAACTGCGCAAAATAGCAACCTATTTTCCAACGGACGGCAGTGCGGTGGACGACCTCGACAAAGTTATTGAGTCATTGACTGATTCAGATACCGGCTCTAACACATCTGAGACTGGATCTGACACCGGGTCTAACACATCTGAATCCGGTCCAAATGCATCTGCTACCGACCCAAAGGCATCTGAATCCAGTCCAAAAGCATCTGCTACCAACCCAAAGGCATATGACATCACCACCAAAGCCGATACCCCGGCCAGTATCAAGACAATCAACGCCGGCCGGCGGGGATTCTTGTTCAGTGTACTTGCTTACCTGATCGGTATTTCAGCGGCATCGCGGATTGTGAGAGCCGGTGGGAGACTGGATGAAATGCCGGGTGGACGCCTGTCTGCCCAATCGTCCGGATCTTCAAATAAATACAACAGTGGTCTTGCCGACAATCTTGCAGACGGTCAGACCTACGTTCAGGAACCCGATATCCGTGACGACTTGGATGTGATTGTCACTAAACCGTCCACAATCCCGGAAGATAAGCAGTTTCCCATATCGCCACCGGGATCGTTCGGACTCGACCACTTCACCGGTGCTTGTACAGCCTGCCAATTGTGCGTCAGCGTCTGCCCTACCCGGGTACTGCAACCGTCGTTTCTGGAATACGGTTTCACCGGGATGATGCAACCGAAAATGGACTTTCATGCCAGTTTCTGTAATTTCGATTGCACCATTTGCACGGAAATATGTCCGACAGGTGCCATTTTCCCGCTCTCCATGGAGAAGAAACATGTGGCTCAAATTGGAGTGGTCACACTTGAACTGGACAATTGCGTGGTGCAGACAGAAAATACGGCTTGTGGCGCCTGTGCTGAACATTGTCCCACCCAGGCGGTCAGAATGGTTCCCTATCAGGACGGTCTGACCATCCCTGAAATTGTAGTGGATCATTGCGTTGGTTGTGGCGCCTGTGAGTATATCTGTCCCACCCGTCCATACCGGGCAATTTATGTAGACGGCAACCCGGAACACAAAAAAGCTATCCCGCCGGTCATTGAGGAACTCGATTATGTTCCGGACGACGATTTCCCGTTCTGAGATAAAACATTCATACCGAAAATTGAGAACAATCGAACATGATTGTAACTCATAGGTGCTCCATGTGACGATAGAAATCAAAATTTTAAACATTATGATTGGCTGAATCATGTTGATGCATCACTGTTTCCAGTGAACCCGGCTTGGGTTCAATTCCTGTCCACCAGAGAGATGTCAGGAGATTTGCACCTGGTCCTGATGAGCCATATCAGTCACGAAATGGATCAAAGACATCGGGTCCGGCCATAACCACGCCGAGAGGTGTAAGCCGGTGACGAATAGTGATGGAATTTTGATGATAACGAAGGACATCGGTCAGGCGTCGATACACATGGGGCGACTCATCCAGCCCACCACCGCGTAATTTGACTTTTTTTTTGCGAAGCCACTCTTGCATCATCTCAGGGGTAACCGCTCCCGGTTTTACCTGACGACGTTTTTTACCACGACCTCGATATGAACCAGCTGCTTTGCGTCGCGACATTACCCTGCCGGCTCCATGTACGGTGGAGTAGAGTGCTTCCCGACTTTCTTCACTGTCTATCCCCTCCAGAATCACGGAAGGATCGCCCATGCTTCCCCCAACAAAACTTTTCTGCCCGGGGAAAGCGGGTGTCGCCCCTTTGCGAATAACAACCATCTCCGTACCGTTATGGGTCTCTTTCCAGGCGTAATTGTGATGATTGTGAATACGTTCGACGATTGGTGCACCGGCCAGCTTGGCAACATATTCGCAGACCCATTCGCGTCCGGCTTTGGCATATGCCCCTGAGAGACACATGGCCCGGTAATAGCGTTCACCAAGGTCACTGTCCAGATCGAGAAGCACTTCTTTTTCGACCGCCCTGCTTTCCCAAGGCCGGTCCTGGGAAAGATTCATAAATCCGCTCGCCGTTTTATGACCCAGTCCACGGCTGCCGAAATGAACACCAATCCAGATTTGCTCCAGCTCATCGGCAAAAATATCGACGTAATGATTTCCTGAACCGACGGTTCCAAGTTGTTCTCGAGCCAGTTTTTTAAGCGTTGCAATTTGGGAAGTGGTACCATAGGCCTTCCAGTCGTGGCTTTCAAACAGCGGGAGGTCTTTTGGTGCTTCAGGATTGGTTTGACCGATACCGAATGAAATATTTTTTTCTATGCGATCCAGCAAGCGATCCAGATTCAGATCTTTTTTCTGCATATCCAGCCGCACAGCCAGATTTCCACATCCGATGTCAAATCCAACACCGACAGGCGATACCTTGTTTTTGTAAGCAGCTACCCCTCCGATAGGCATCACATAGCCGAGATGACCGTCGCCCATCAGCGCACCGTACTCCGCCCTGCTCATTACATCTAAAAACTGATGCAATGTCTGTTCGTCATGAAGTCCATAAACGGGATATCCTTGAATGTGCTGAAGCATACAATAAATGAACGTGTTCAGATACCGACATCTTGTTTCCGTTAGTCCCCTAAATCAATTTTTCCCACGGCAATGAATAGTCCTAAGTTCTCGCTAATACAAGGGGACGCCCAGACACAGCTTTTTGAAAAGATCACAATATGGGAAACTACCCGTTGATAACATTCGAGGTAACGATTCATAAGACAGGATGGGAAATCCGGTCCGGTTTATCAGTGCGTGGATATCACGTTTCGCTCGAACGCCGGGATACGCTGTTGACAGGAGAGTACTGATAACACTGACAATTTATCTGGTTGATATATTTAGTATGGACAAGGGATACTTATCAGATCAGTTCGTGTATGTCCGTTTTTGGTAATTCTTGCCAGTGTATACACCGTTCCATCATTTCCTACTGCAATTGAATTCACATAAAGCGGCCTTTGTCCATCGGGATAAAAAACGGCTCCATGATCGCAATAACTGGCTGTTGGAATATCAA
>SLQC01000023.1 GCA_007131625.1 Balneolales bacterium
AGTAACTGTTTTGCTGTCTTTGTCCCCGAGAGGTGGCAGCTGTGCCTGGAGTTTCAAAACATAATCATCGTCACTGCGTGAATCACTGAGCGAATACATACTCCACAAGATCGGACCAAAGGCTCGTTCCGGATGAACCGTCACCCGAGGTCCGTAGATCTTCCACTCCTGAAACCAGAACCGTGAACCACCCTCATTGTGATTATTCACCAATGCAATATTTCCAAGCAGCTGAACCCGTTCGATCCCATCGACTGAAATTTCACCAAGACTTCTATCCGCTTCTAAATCAAAGGCCGTTAGCGTAAGCGTGTAGTCTTCGTCATCCGGTTCACCGACAAGTTCCAATAAGATATGTTCCAAATCCGTTTCATAATCAATCCGAAATTCAGCACCTGCCAGGATCAGTCGGCCATCGACGGTAATGCCGGCATCAACCCCGCCACCAAAAAATACATTGCCACGATAATCGTCGATCACTTCCTCCCGTACACCAACACGAAATCCTGCTGATCCGTTTTCGCCGCGCTGCAATAGCCCGATTCGGATACTTGTCTCGAATCGGCCGTATGCTGTACCTAAAGCCCGAGTAAGCACATGGACGTTACGATTGGGTCCCGGACTTACGGTCTCCAGCCGGCCATCCCGAATTCGCCAGTCCTCCATCGGATTGGTCCAATAATCGCCACCGGGCCAGATGCGGTCAGGTGTGGTGGCAAAGTTACTATGGAATGACACTCCCTGAGTGGGATTGATGGCAGCTTTTTCAGTGCTTGAGGTATTTTCAGCAAGAGTTGATGCACCTCCTCCTGTTACAATTGCAAAAAGGAGTAAAAGAGCTGCCGGAGAAGAAAAAGTCTTTCTGGTAACTATCATGGTCTAATCGAAGGTAATTGATAATATTTAACCGAACCGGTCGGTCGTATTTATAATACTCTAACAATAGATGGGTCTTTGGGTCTGATCATTGTCAATGCAACACCAACTTGTGTCGGAGCAGATTCGACGTATCGCCAATGTAACATCCAATTGAAGTCGGAGCAGGTTCCATTTATTGTCAACTCATGATCATCAATGACGCGGCACTCCAGAGCAGTGGTGCCTGGCCATGCGCATCGCCTGTCTGGCGGGGTCTGTCCAGATAATACTGCCGATCGCTTCTTGTACTGGTACCGACAGAAATTTCCCGCAGCCGTCCCATTTCATCTACGTAACCGGCCAGTGCCAACCATGCTTCCCTGATGGCGGCGCCATAGGAGTCGGTATCCAGCCAGCCGTATCTTACTCCTTCCGACATGGCAAAAAGAAACATAGCGGTGCCAGAGGTCTCCGGCCAGCTATTGTGATCATCCACAAGCTGATACCACATACCATCCGGGCCCTGATGCCTTAGCAGGGCATCCATCATAAGGCGGTAAGCTGCCAACACCTGATCCAGCTTCGGATGATCCTTCGGCATAACGGCCAGCAATTCGGCAAACGCCGCAGCACACCATCCATTACCACGTCCCCAATAAAAAAGCGATTCAGGACCATGGTAAAACAGGCCGCTATCTTCCTGGTAGTTCCCCGCATAAAACAAAACTTGTCGAACAGACCGGGCAAGGTATTCATCCTCACCAGTACACGTATAGGCCAGCGCCTGCATCGTCGTGGCGCCGTAAATATCGTCGACGTACCCGCGGTGCGTATATCCCGGCATGCCGTTTTCATCCGCATCCCGGTACTGCTCTTCGGCCATTTCGATACCGCGCTCAAGATACTTGTCGTTTTCGGTTTGTTTGTACAATTTCAGTGGAACAAATCCGAACCATTGGTGCTCGGGACGTTGGTACGCGTTGTCACGGTGCGGATCTTTCCCCTCCAAAAGTTCGGGGCGTAAAGCCTCCTCGACAGATCTTCGCAGCTCCTTGTCACCCGTTGTGGCTGATATTTTCAGGATTCCGTAGGCCGTGCACATATTCTGATAACCCATACCGTCCATCAGATTCGCAAGGGACCAACGCGCCGACTTCAAGCTCAACGTTTTGATCGCCTCCCGAGACATCATCTCATTGACCTGGCCAAGCCGGGAGTAACGACCGAATTTTTCTGTACCGGGTAAACCGGTTTTTTCATTTGGAGTATTTTCGCCCTGGGACAATGAATAAGGCCCGGTCAAACCTATTACAGTTCCGGCAAGTGTTGATGCTGCAAGAAATTTTCTTCTATTCATGTTTTTCAATTATTATTCGATTTGAATACTGCATGTAAAACCAACCGTGATTCCATCACATTTTCATTGAAATCACTATCTGTTTCGATCAACAAGGTTACCATGTAATCCGGATGATTTGGATGCATAGTTATCCATAATCAAAATTTCAAGTTTAGGTTGACCTGACTGACGTATAAAAAAGAAATCCTGTTTCATAGCAGAAATCATATCTGATATGAACAATTGAATAAATAAATGAAAAAAGCAAGAGTGAATCTCCCGCCATTATTACAAATCCTTGCGTATTTAAAAAAATGCTATGATACGAGAAAGCTGTTATTTATACTGTTTATAATACACCTGCATAATATCGCTTTTGTTATTGCGGAATAATGTAAAAGTATCCCACGGGAGGAGTTCTATCCGTTGTTATGGCAGTGAAGCATCCATTGAGAAATCTTTCAACAAACCGGCATTTGATTTTTTACATGGATGATCCAAGTGACATAAAAAAATTGAGAAAAAAATCTAAACAAATGAAAAAAAACCGGAAAGCATACATTGAAAATATCAGTACATCACCATTCGTTTTTCTGCTTTTGACATTCTTTTGCGAAAATACGTCTCTCCAGGCGCAATCTCACACAAACATTGTACTGATTGTTAGTGATGATCAAGGGTACAACGATCTTGGAGCCCACGGCAATGAGGTAATCCACACCCCTAACCTTGATCGACTTGCAGAAGAGGGGGTAAAAGTCACCAATTTCTACGTCACCGGTCCGGCATGCACGCCCTCGCGGTCCGGTTTTTTGACCGGTCGTTATCCCCAACGCAATGGCTTGTACGATATGATCCGCAATGACTGGGCTCCCGGCAGAGACCCGGATGATCCTCTTACCGCATTATCTTCCCGCCGTCAGCCCGAAATGACCATCGGCCTGGATGAGAGGGAGTATCTCATAAGTGATATGCTGAAAAATGCCGGCTACACTAATGGTATTTTTGGCAAGTGGGATTTTGGCCGTCTACACCGTTACCTTCCCCTGCAACGCGGGTTTGATGACTTTCTGGGCATTGTCAATACGGGCACGGATTACTGGACCCATGAACGCTATGGCATGCCCTCGCTCTATCGCAACAACAACCTGATAAAGGAAGAAGGGTTCCTCATCCACCTGGAAGGCCGAGAAGCTGAACGTTTTATTCATGAAAATCATGATCGACCCTTCTTTCTCTATTATCCCTCATTTGCACCTCACATTGCATCCAACCTGGTAGAAGAGGGGATTGTACCCCCTCAGGAATACCTCGACCTTTATTCCGATCGGGATCCCACGGACCGGATTACGGAACATATGGCCGCGATATCTTCCATGGATGCACAGGTTGGTAAAATCCTCGATCTGCTCGATGAGTACGGTATCGCCGACAATACCCTGGTTATTTTCTTTTCCGACCAGGGTGCCAGCAGCAGTACAGGTGACAACAGTCCGTTTCGAGGCGGCAAAGGCAACCTGTGGGAGGGCGGTGTGCGTGTCCCCTTCCTGGCTCGATGGCCGGGTGTCATTCCTGCCGGCACAACGAGCGACGCTGTCCTCTCTTCATTAGAGTTGATGCCGACTTTTGCCGCTGTAGCTAATACCTGGACACCGGATGCGATCATGGACGGATTCAATATGATGCCGGTACTAAAAGGGGAGGTTGAGTCTGAGCGTACAGAAATGTTTTGGGAGTGGCATGGCCAGCGAGCCGCACGTGCAGGAGACTTCAAGTGGGTGGATATTGATGGTGAAGTCGGAGGGCTCTTCGATCTTGCCAATGACCTTGGAGAACAACACGATCTTTCGGAGGAAAAACCGGAAGTTCTTGCCGACATCAAGTCCCGCTGGAATGAATGGAGAGTTGAGATGGAAAACGCCGAACCCAGGGGTCCTTTTCCACCATGGAATGAGTATTTGCGCGAATTGCATCGCATCGGTCATGGGCCAGTCCATTATTGGCTGATGGATTAACTGGAACGGGTGGTGCAACTGGTCCGTTTCATACTTTTGGTAAATGATATATCAACTGTAATTTTTAGCCTTTTTTGGTTAATATCTATTGAGTTGTTACTAACAACTACTATTTATTGGATTTTTGAATTTAAACTTGAAGGCAAAAAAGCAAACACTTATGACGCTATTGTTGCAGGCACCGGTATTAGTGGTGGGTGGGCTGTAAAGGAATTGAAAGAATTTGTACAATAACCGGGACACTGGACCATGGGCATGAACGCTTTTGGTGAAATGCTGCCAAACCATGAAAACCGAATGTGGCTGGATTTTGATCGAACTGATAAATGGGGACAACCGATTGTTGTTTTTGACTGCGAGTTCAAGGAAAATGAACTGAAGATGCGTGAAGATATGAAGAACGATGCAGCCGAAATGCTTGACGCCGCAGGATTCAAAAATATCACCATTTTTTTATGATCCTGGTGGACCGGGACTCGGTATTCATGAAATGGGAACAGCAAGGATGGGCCGTAATCCTGAAACATCGGTTTTGAACAGATGGAATCAGGTTCGTGCATGTAAAAATGTATTTGTAACCGACGGCGCGTGCATGACATCTGCCGCAAACCAGAACCCTTCACTTACATACATGGCACTTACGGCCAGAGCCGCTAACTATGCTGCTGAAGAATTACGAAAACAAAATTTATAAACGGTTAGACAGGGTATTATGAGTATGGACAGAAAAGAAGCGATTAAACGTACAGCCCTGATTATGGGTGGACTTGTCTTTGCACCCAGTGCGATAGGTGTATTGAATGGCTGCAAAGCCAGGCCGGGAATTGATTGGAATCCGGTATTTTTTGACTCCAACCAGGCAAAACTTGTGACCGTTTTATCCGATATCATCA
>SLQC01000144.1 GCA_007131625.1 Balneolales bacterium
GGGCACCGGGCGACAGTACAAGAAGTTTTTTAATACCACAGAATTCGATTTCTTTCAGGTTCTCCGTCGCCAACGCCTGTGCCTCGGATTTCAAGCCCAGACCGCCGGGAATAACCCCGTCGTTTCTCCCACGTCCAATCAGCACTGGTGCCGTTCCCGTGGCATCGAGCAGCCGAAGGACAGCATCCACTACGGCCGGAGTAAAATGATCAGCCTCGTCGCCGACAAACAAGCCATATTCAGCCTTTTCTGAGGCAGGAACGGGCTTTCTGGCATTGTAGAGATTGGATGAGGTACGCAGTTTTCTTGCCACTTGCTCAACTGCTGCCGGGGCAAGCCCTTCTTCCACAAGTTTCACACGAACAGCAGCAATGGCATTGGGAAGTGGCTGATCAGTGACGCAGTGAGACTCGCAATTCCCGCAATCGGCGCATGCGTACAAAGACGCAACGGACGTCTCGTCCCATGAAATTAGACCGCGGCGTTCGGAAGCGACGAGTTGCGCCCACCCGTGAGGGGAGAACACCTCGTTGTTTGTGACGTTTTCAACCGGGCACAGATGTCTGCACATCAGACAGTATCGGCAGTTTTCAGTGGTGTCGATCACATTATGACTTCTTGCAGACATATGATAAGTTACTTACAAGAGTGTTCAATTGATTATGTTTTAGGTACTTAAAAACCCACTTTTCCAGGGTTCATAATTCCGTTGGGATCTATGACATGTTTAATATCCTGGAGCAGGGGGAAAGCCTCTTTATACTGCCGGCGCATGAAGCGACCCAACTTGAGGCCGACACCGTGGTGTTCATTGATGGTTCCACCGTTTTCAAGAGATGCGGTAATGGCACTGTTCCAGACGCGGTTGTGAAGCCTTAGTGCCTCAACAGCATCATCCGGGGGGGTTTCGATGATAAAGCGCGTATACATAGCCGCTCCCCAGTGGAACCAGTGAGAAAAATGCCCGATGTACTTTACATTGTGGTCGGCATATTGTTCTTCCACCGCTTTTTTCTGGGCATAATAGACCCGTTCCACATCTTTGAATCTCATAACTGTGTCGGCTGTTCCGTACATCCAGGGGAGTTTCAAATTGATAGGTGGATAGTAGAAATCGTAACGGTGGTTCCACCATTTCTCGCCGGGTTCACGACCCAGATCCCTGGCTCCGGCTTCATCGAATATTTTCATGGCTTTTTTCTCCTGAAGCGCTGCAATGTCACGATCGCCGTCAAAACCGACTACCATGTAAGCTCCTTCCAGTTCATATCCGAGAATGGTTTTCACCCGTGAAACCGTAGAGGCATGGTCATACAGGCGGATTACAGTGGGATCCAACCGATGAACCATAAGCTTGCGGCCCACTTCAATCGCGCTGGAGAGATCTTTAAATAGCAGTGCGCGAAAAAGCCGGGTCTCCGGCAGATAATCTACCTGCATACTGGCTTTGGTTATGGTGCCGAAAACCCCTTCGGAGCCGAGGAACAGACCCATAAAATCGGGGCCGGAAGCATGGTCGGGAACATCCGGAGTAGTAATGATGGTTCCATCGGGCAATACTACCTCCATGCTCAGTACCATATCTTCGGATTTGCCATATTTCGTGCTGATGGTTCCGGTTCCTCTTGGAGCCAGATAACCGCCAAGGGTAGCACAATTGGCAGAAGCCGGGTAGTGGGGCAGAGTCAGCCCGCGTTCGTTAAGTCTCATCTCCAGCTCACTGCCGTTGATGCCCGCCTCTGCGGTGACAGTTAGCGATGTTTCATCAATTTCAAGGATCCGGTTCATCCGCTTCAGGTCCATAACGATCCCTCCAAAGATGGAGAGTGCACCGCCCTGGGTTCCCGAACCTCCCCCCCAGGGTATAACCGGGATCTTGTAGGTATTCGCAATTTTTATGATTCCGGAAACTTCTTTGGGATTGGCCGGATGCAATATAAAATCGGGTGTCCTGAGCGGCTGTCCACGATCCAGCCACATTTGCGGCATCCATGACCAGTCATTAGAATAGACCAGTTTTTCCGGTGCATCGGTAGAAATATGTTGCTTGCCAACAACCTCCTCCAATTCGCTTCGGATCATTTCAAATTGGAATTGATCCAATGAATAGCGGTTTTTTTGATTCAGGGATGCTTTTTTAGGGCTTTTCTGTGGTGGTATTGCCATTTAATCCGGAGTCGTAAACGTTTTTGAGTTGTATAATCGCAATTACATAGCTTTATGTTTCTTTAATTATACCAATTTAGCAAAGGAAGAACCACCAATCTAACATATAGTAAAAAAATTGCAATTTTTATTTTTTGAGAACACCAAATGTTTGCAGAAAATATTTTACGTTCAGAAACAGCTTTGAACGAAACCTCGAACTTACAGGTGCATGATTAATACATTGAAGTTTTGCAATTTCGCTTTTTTTTAAGAATTTCATTATTCACACCTTTCACGTCCTCACTGGCTTGTCAGATAACAAATAACATCCGGGTTATGCACGTAAAGTTTACTTGAGTCAAAACCTATGACATACGTTTTCCAACAAGCCGGACGCTGGGTTAATCTTTACATAAAGGTATTATGAAACTGATTCGATTTTCTCACACTGGAGTTGTCAAACCGGGAGTAATCCTGGAGAATGGCCGGATGATCAATTGCGAAGCCTTTGGCCAGGATTACAATGAGGTTTTTTTTGCCGGAGATGGCCTCTCCCGTCTCCGGGAATGGCTGTCTGAAAACAAGGATCTATGTCCGGTGATTGATGAAGATGTGGTTCTGGCCGCACCGGTTGCCCGTCCATCCAAGCTGATCTGCATTGGTTTGAATTATGCAGGGCATGCTGCTGAAAGTGGCGCTGCTCCCCCCGCAGAACCGGTCGTTTTTATGAAAGCCACTTCGGCCATCGCAGGTCCGAATGAGGAACTGATTATTCCACGGGATAGCGAGAAGACCGATTGGGAAGTTGAACTGGCCGTGGTGATCGGCCGGACGGCATCCTATGTGGAAACTTCCCAAGCCATGGATTATGTAGCCGGCTATTTGCTTCATAACGACTACAGTGAACGCGCCTTCCAACTCGAAAGGGGCGGACAGTGGGTGAAGGGTAAAAGTGCGGACACGTTTGCTCCACTTGGACCCTTACTCGCCACCCGTGATGAGATTGAGGATCCCCATGATCTGAGACTCTGGCTCTCGCTTAACGGTGAGATAGTTCAGGACAGCCGTACCTCAGATATGATCTTCAAAATACCCGAACTTGTCTCTTACCTGAGCTGCTTTATGACCTTGCTTCCGGGAGACATTATCTCAACGGGGACACCGGAGGGAGTGGGGCTGGGCTTTGATCCTCCACGTTATCTGCGCCCGGGTGATGTCGTGGAACTGGGAATTGACGGGCTGGGGACATCGCGTCAGAAAGTGAAGGCCTGGAGCCGATAAACCACACCCGGGGGTGTTAAAACTGCAATCCCGGATCCTGAGACTTGTGTACTAAGCAAATTGACTTGGTATAAAACAAAATGACCCGATATAAAGCGAAATGACCTGGTATAAAGCTAATGTGACCTGGCGTTAAGCAAAGTGACCTGGTATAGCGCTAATGGACTTGGCATAATGCAAGGTGACCTGGTATAAAGCAAGTACAATGAAAATAGTTGCTCATCAACACTTCCGGTATTTTGATCCTGTGCGGGACACCTGGATTGACGATTCGATGCAGGCAATCCGTCTGTGCGCCAATTCGTCAAGTTCCCAGTCCATGCGCATACCCTTCCGGATGTCATATACCCAGACAAATCCAGCATTCACTTCAAGAACATACTGCGCAGGTAGCTTTGAAGATATCGACTGCTTTGAATAGGGAGTGGTGTTTCTCCGGATGTGCACAATTTCCCGGTTTCGATTCAGAAACAGCATATCGAGGGAGAGAGGGGTATTGGCCATCCAGAAACTGCGGAGCCGTTCGTCGTCATACAGAAAAAGCATGCCGGTATCAAATGGCAATTCATGAACATCCATCAGACCGGTTCTGCGCTCGGAAGCGGTACGGGCCAGGGCAACATAAACCACGGTGACGGTTTCGTCGCCGTCATAAATGGTCACTTGGTGATCGGGGTTGATGGTTCTTCCGAGTGGTTCCGTCGGATTTTCTTTGCTGTTGCAAGAGAAAAAGTTAAAGGAGATTATGAGAAAGACAGACAGATAAATCTCAAAGCGTTGCATAATCAATCGGACAGAAATAGATAAAAAGATATTTTGGCGGAATCGGACTCAAAGATACGGCTTACTCCCAGTCGATGCGCATCCCCTCACGGATGTCATGCTCGCGGACAAAGCCGGCATTCACCTCAAGAACATATTGTGCTGGCAGTTCAGAAGTTACTTGACGTTCGGAATAAGGAATGGTGTTAGTCCGGATTCGTACAATTTCCCGGTTCTGGTCCAGAAACAGAATGTCGAGAGAGAGCGGGGTATTGGCCATCCAGAAACTGCGAGGCTGTTCGTTGTCAAACAGAAAAAGCATACCGGTATCAAAAGGCATTTCATAAACATTCATCAGTCCGGTTGTGCGCTCGGATTCGGTACGGGCCAGGGCAACGTGAACCTCGGTTACAGTTTCGCTGTCGTCGTAAATGATCACTAAGTGATCGGGATTGATGGTTCTGCCACGAGGTTCGGTTGGATCTTCTTCACCTTTGCAGGACAACAAAATAAAGGAGAGTAAAAGTACGACGGAAAGAAAAATCTCAATGCGATGCATGATTAACCGGTCTGAAAAAGATAAAATTAAGTAAAAAGATGTTTTGATGGAATCGTTTTAAAGAGTACGGTTCGTATCCAGGTAAAATAGAAAAGTAACGGAATAATCGACTAGATTGAAATATCCATGGCATGTATTTCGACACACAGGCACATGATGAAAAACATGGGTGCTCCATGGGACCTTATAAATTACTTAATTAGTCGACCCTGAATAATAGGTTATATTATTGTAATAAAACAACTTAGGATGCATTAATTATTGTCAATTTTGCAAGAAAATGCGTATTTTTAAACAAAAACTTGCAGAAATGACCGGTAA
>SLQC01000058.1 GCA_007131625.1 Balneolales bacterium
CACAACCGCAAAGAATCGGAGCATCATGAAAAATCATTTGCCCTGTTAGCCAGTCAGCTTGATAAGAACGGTGTTGATGTACAATCCTTGATCAAGCGTCTGGCTGCCTTTCAGATAGCAATTCCAAGCTGGGCGCTCGGAGCGGGTGGAACAAGGTTTGGAAGATTCTCGATTGGAGGAGAGCCGGCTAACCTTGAAGATAAAATGGAGGATGTCGGACTGCTTCACGCTTTGAACAAATCCAGTGGGGCTATTTCACTCCATATTCCCTGGGATATTCCCAAAGATGCCAGGGCGACAAAAGAGAAGGCAACAGAGTTGGGTCTGGTTTTTGATGCCGTTAACTCAAATACATTTCAGGATCAGATAAATCAAAAACATTCCTATAAATTCGGGTCTCTCAGCCATACCGATGCAGAAATCAGAGATCAGGCGATAGAACATAACCTCGAGGTTATCCGGTACGGAGAAGTCCTGGGCTCAAAAGCGATCACCATCTGGTTGGCCGACGGCTCCAGTTTTCCCGGTCAGCAGAATTTCAGAAAAGCACTTGACCGCACACGTAACTCACTGGAAAGCATATATAACCAGCTCCCGTCCGATTGGAAAATGTTGATCGAGTACAAGCCCTTTGAACCGAATTTCTATTCCATGGTAATACCCGACTGGGGAACTTCCCTCCTGCTCGCTTCGAAACTGGGGGATAAAGCCGCTACATTGGTTGACCTGGGTCATCATTTGCCCAATACGAACATTGAACAAATTGTAGCCACCCTTATGTTGGAAAAGAAACTGGGTGGCTTTCATTTTAATGATTCCAGATATGGTGATGATGATCTGACAACCGGCTCTATCGACCCGTATCAGTTATTTTTGATATTCTCGGAGTTGCTTGAAGCCACCGACGAATCCGAAGATCACTTTGACACAATAAACTGGATGATTGATGCCAGTCATAATGTCAAAGATCCGCTGGAAGATCTGCTGCAGTCAGTAGAATCTATTCACATTGCATTAGCGCAGACTTTGCTGATAGACCGGATGAAGCTTGAAGAAGCTCGTGAATCAAATGATTGTCTGATGGGCCAGGAAGTTCTGCAAGATGCGTTTCGAACAGATGTTCGCCCATTGCTGCGAGAGGCCCGTATTCGAATTGGTGGAGCTGCTGATCCGGTTCGGTTATACCGGGAACTTGAAATCAGAAACGAACTGATTCGCGATCGTGGTGCAGATGCTGTTGCAACCGGGTTATAACTATTTTCATAATCGCATCCTCAATTAATCGCATCCTCAGTTAATGGCATCCCCAATTAAAGTAAAAGCGATTTTTGATATTGGTAAAACCAACAAAAAGTTCCTGCTTTTTGATGAACACTTTTCCGTTGTTTACAGAAATCAGGTTACTCAGGATCAGATGGAAGATGATGACGGATATCCATGTGAAAATTTGGACCGACTGGTTATCTGGATCAAAGAGGAATGCAACAAGGCCCTTCAGCAGAAGAAGTATCAGATCACGGATATGAATTTCACGACCTATGGGGCCACATTAGTTCATCTGGACAAGAACAGAAATGTTATCACACCACTTTATAACTATTTGAAACCGTATCCGGATGATGTAGCGAAGAAGTTTTATATCCGATACGGAGGACGCAAGCGCCTGTCTCTGCAGACCGCCTCCCCACCGATGGGTATGCTCAACTCCGGCTTGCAACTCTATTGGCTGAAACAAAAGAAGTCGGAAATATTTGCAAAAATCGATCAAACATTGCACTTTCCTCAATACATCAGCTACCTTTTCACCGGATATTTATGCTCCGAATTGACCAGTATAGGGTGTCATACGGCAATGTGGGATTTTGAAAGTGGAAACTATCATGACTGGATCCGTGAGGAGGGCATGGAGGTACTGCTTCCGGAGATTCAGCCGGTTTCATCAACCCGCCAAATAGATTACGGCAGGTTGACTGTACAAACCGGTATCGGTATTCATGACAGTTCCGCTGCACTTGCACCCTTTTTGTTTGCTACCGACAAACCTTTTATCCAGCTTTCCACAGGTACCTGGAGTGTTGCTTTCAACCCATTCACTTCCGATCCTCTTACCTATGAGGAACTTGAAAAAGACTCCCTCTATTATATGAATATTTACGGGAAACCGGTCAAGGCTTCCAGGTTGTTTTTGGGGAATGAGTACACCCATCAGTTACAGAAAATCGGACAATATTTTGGACGACCAAAAGATCGAATAGATTGTGAACCGGAATTTGTTCTCTTTCAAAAACTGGCCCGTCATGAAAGTCCGCAGCATAAATTTATATTTGAAAAAATGTCCTCCCCTGGAGTACACCAATCGAATGAAAACAATGGCAGGGACCTCTCCCGTTTCAATTCATATGAGGAGGCTTGTCACCAATTGATGCTGGACCTGGTTTTGATTCAATTAAAAGCTATGCAACTTGTGTGGGGATCCACCGAAATCAATCAGATTGTCATTACCGGCGGTTTCAGCCAAAATGACTTTTTTACAAGGCTGCTGGCTACTTTTTTGCCCGGGAAAAAAATTTATACCGCTTCAATCCCCGATGCATCTGCACTGGGTGCAATGCTGGTAATGGGAAACGAGACACATAATCAATATTTTATTCAAAAACTTATGGAATGGAAGACACACAATCCGTTCGAAAGCCTGAATCTGAAAGGTTATAAATGAAAATTTCCCTTTTTGTTGCCTGTTTTAACGATACGCTATATCCGGAAGCAGGTAAGGCTACCTTTCATTTGTTGGATCGACTTGGACACAATGTTGAGTTTCCGTTTGAGCAAACCTGTTGTGGTCAGATACATTACAATACCGGCTATCAGGAAGAAGCGCTCCCTCTGATGAAGCATTTTATCAATACTTTTCGCGATGCTGAGGCTGTGGTCGCACCTTCAGCATCCTGTGTGGGAATGATCCGTGAATTTTACCCGAAACTCGCACATCTGTCAGGTGATACCGAACTTATCGGGGATGTGGCTCAAATTGTACCGAAAGTCCATGAATTATCAGAATTCCTGGTTAATACTCTGAAAATCGAAGATGTGGGTGCTTACTATCCGCACCGGGTGACGTATCACCCGACATGCCACTCATTGCGTATGCTTAAAGTTGGGGACGCTCCACTCAGGTTGCTACGAAATGTCAGGGGAATTGATCTGGTAGAACTGCCGTCGGCAGAGGAGTGTTGCGGCTTTGGTGGAACTTTCGCTTTGAAAAACGCCGATACGTCAATGGCTATGCTGGGAGATAAAATCCGGCATATTAAATCAACTCATGCCGAAGTATGTACTGCCGTTGATAATTCCTGCCTGATGAACATTGGAGGAGCATTAAACAGGCAGCGTTCCGGAGTAAAAACCGTCCATATAGCTGAAATTCTGGCATCAACGGAATAGATAAATGTAATTCCCATAATCAGACAAATATACTGAACGTCAGTAGTATGAAATAAATGGATTTGGAACTACAGCAGACAATATGAGTCCAACTACTTTAATCTGATGATTCAGATAAATCTTTAAGAAAATGTATACTGATTTTTTCCAATGAAAGCATCTGAAAGTAACATACAACCCACGTTTCAAAAAACAGCGAGGTCTTATCTGGAAAATACCCAGTTGAGACGGAATATCGGGTACGCTACTCATACCATTCGCAAGAAAAGGGAGAACGTCGTAAAGGAGCTGGATGACTGGGAAGAATTACGTGAATCCGGCAGACAGATAAAAGAAGGGGTGATGCACAATCTCGATCGCTATCTCCTTGAGCTGGAAGAATCTGTGACAAAAGCAGGTGGCAAAGTTCATTGGGCTCAGGATGCCCAAGATGCCAATCAGATCATTGTGAATCTTGTAAAGCAAAAAGGAGTGTCTGATGTCGTTAAGGTTAAATCCATTACCACCGATGAGATCGGCCTGAACAAAGCTCTGGCAGATGAAGAAATTGTTGTACTGGAAACAGATCTCGCAGAACTCATCGTCCAGATGGCCGGTGATGAACCCTCTCACATCCTTGTTCCGGCAATCCATAAGAACCGGTCGGAGATCAGAAAACTGTTCAGAGAAAAACTGGGAAAGCAGGAACTGAGTGATGACCCAGCGGAACTCGCTGATGCTGCACGGCTGTATCTTCGCAAAAAATTCCTGAGTGCTCAAATAGGTATCAGTGGTTCTAACTTCGCGGTTGCGGAAACAGGTACAGTGGCGGTCGTTGAATCAGAAGGAAACGGTCGAATGTGCACTACATTGCCGGATACCCTGATCACCGTGTTGGGTATTGAAAAAATAGTACCCACCTGGAAGGATCTTGAAGTCTTCATGCAGCTGCTACCCCGTTCTTCCACCGCCGAGCGAATGAATCCCTACAATACTTTCTGGACAGGAACAACGGAAGGTGACGGCCCACAAGAGTTTCACCTGATACTTCTTGATAACGGCCGAACGAATGTACTTGCCGATCAGGTTGGCCGGCAAACCTTGTATTGTATCAGATGCAGCGCCTGCTTGAATGTCTGTCCGGTATATGAGCGAACGGGCGGTCATGCCTACCATTCCGTATATCCGGGTCCAATCGGAGCTATTTTGACACCGCAGTTACGCGGACCGAATGACGTTGGAGCCGCTTCACTCCCTTACGCCTCCAGTCTTTGCGGGGCCTGCTATGAGGTATGTCCGGTAAAGATCAATATTCCCGAAGTTCTTGTCCATTTAAGGGGCAAGGTGGTGAAACACCGGCAGAATAAGGGGATTTTTCGCGGGAATACCTATCCTGAACAAATCGCCATGAAACTGATGACGCGTACCTTCCGGCGCCGGGCTCGCTATGAACGCGCACAAAAACTCGCTCGTATATTACAGCGTATCTATGTCCGCAATGGTATGATATCAAAACTGCCGGGCCCATTTTCGGGATGGAGTGAGATGCGTGACCTGAAACCCATCCCACAACAAACATTTCGTGAATGGTGGAGGAAGAGCCGATGAAATCATCCAGAGAAATGATTCTGAAGAAAA
>SLQC01000133.1 GCA_007131625.1 Balneolales bacterium
AGAGAAACCATGGAAAAGGCTCTGAACATGCTTCTGCAAGCTCAATATCCAGGAGGCGATTGGTCTCAATATTATCCCCTGGTGACAAATGACGGTCATTCGGAACTCGACAATTACAGGCGATACAATCACATCAATGACGTCAGTATTCCGGATTGCATGAGATCATTGCTCACGGCATACCAGACTTTTGGGGAAGAAAAGTATTTGGATGCCGTAATCCGGGCTGCCGATTGGTTGCTTGAAGTGCGGCTTCCATATGCGGGATGGGCTCAGCAGTATTACGATGACTTTGTTGAAGGTCCGAAAAAACCCAATAGTTCTGCACCAGGGCGATGGTTCGAGCCTATGGCACTGACCGCAGGAGAGACACCCCATGTTTTGGATATTCTCATTGAAGTCTGGTTGGAAACCGGTGATGATCGATACGTCGAAATCTACGACGAGGTGGCAGAATGGTACGAACGGTCGCGACTCGATGATGATCATTGAATACTATTGTAATTGCTGCTCAATAAAATTCAATAACTGTTGTATCTGAGCATTATTCGGCATGAGCCGGTTCAACACTTCAGCGTGTTCCAGTGCCTTTTCATGCTCATTTTGTTGCAAATAAAGCGTCACCAAGCCATATCGATAATCAGGATTGTTCTGATCCAACGAAATAGCCTGCAAGTAAACTTGTTCCGCTTCATCTCGCCGTTCCAGTGTCTGCAGTGCAATCGCATGATTATATAGAACACGACTGTTTTCAGGCAAAAGTTGTGACGCCTGTTCGAAATAATCCAGAGATTCCTGCAACAGTCCATCTTCGGCCAATATCAGTGCCAGTGAATAATATGCTTCCCCATATTCCGGTTCCTGACTGACGACTGTTTCCAGCAGTTCTTTTGCTCTTTCATTTTGTCCACGACTGTTATAAAGGTAAGCCAGGTTTAGGCGGGCCGGATTGAACATCGGATCTTTTTCCAGTGCCACGTGGTAGGCTTCTATCGCTTTTTCAGTATCTCCCTGTTTTTCATAAAATTGACCTCTGCTCATCTGACCCTGGGGGAAATACTGGTTGAAGTCCAGGTACTCTTGATACTCCGTCAATGCCACACGAAACTGATTTTGATATTCCCCCTCGAAATCGTCGGATGAGAATTCAGCCAGGCCTCTTGCCGCAGATAAACGCACCGTACGTACGGGGTCACCAAGCGCAACAGTCAACAAACTTTGTTTGATTTCGGTTGGATAATGATCCAGGATATTGGCGGCACTTTTCCGAATCAGTGGACTTTCGGAATGCAATGCTTCACGCAATGTGTTCAGGCTATGGTCGTCGGAATGTCGATCGGGAAACTGGCCGAGAAACCAGATCGCTGTTGCCCGTGCTATTTCAGGCTGGGTAGTGTCTGCAATGAGCTGCATCAGATCTCTGCCAGCATCCGGACCTTGGGCATCCGCTTTTACCAGTGTCTCAGAAAAATGATATTCCCGTTCATCACCATACCAACCTTCAACAGCCTCTGCCGCCCACTCCGCTGACTGGTCGGAGTGACAGTCGTTGCATGCATTCGGGGTGCCGAATTGTTTACTCAAATCCGGCCGGGGTACTCTGAAACTGTGGTCACGTCGAAAATCAATCTCCATATAGTATTTTCCGGGCATGTGACAACTGATGCATTGTGCTGCTTCCGTGTTGACCTGATGAAAGTGATGATCAATCGTATTGTAGCGTGGTTCATGGCACTGCATGCAAAGCGCGTTGTCCGTAACATTTGCCTTAAGTTGCACAGTGTGCGGATCATGACAATCGGTGCAACGCACTCCTTCTTCCACAAACATTTTGCTTTGAAGAAAAGAGCCGTATTCGAATACCTCATCAAGAATTTGTCCATCCGGATAGTATAAATGCGGATGAGGCAGGCTCGGATCATAATGATTATAAAACTCTTTACCATGAACATAGGTGCCGGTTAATCCCTGGCGCAAAGAATGGCAGGGTGCGCAGGTATTGATTTCCTCGGTCTGAGTGGCACTGCGGGTCAGGATCAGATCATGCCGGATGCGTTCTACACTTGCATCAGAAGATTCATCACTTTCCATAAACGTTACATGATCATGCCCAGGGCCGTGGCAGGCTTCGCAGCTTACATTGATACTCGACCATTGTGTGTCAAACGAATCTGCTTCGGCAATGTAATTCTGCCGCAGGTTCGTTGAATGGCAATCGGCGCACATGGTATTCCAATTCATAGCGCCTCCGGTCCAGTGAAGCCAGTCGTCCGGTTGGATGTCTTCATCCGGGTACAAGACAAACCAACGTTCTTGCTCTGTATCCCAGGATGCATGCAACGCCTGCAGCTTTCCCTTTCCGAAATCCACCAGATACTGCTGCAACGGTTCCCATCCAAATGTGTAAGTTACTTCATAGGTGCCTTGTTCACCGTCCGGACCGGGAGCCTCTACCATAAAACGGTCTTCATCCCGGTAAAACCTGTAATTGTCATATCCTTTTGAAAAAGTCACATTGTTAAAATCTCCAAGTACGGTCTCTTCGCTTGCTTCTGCCATCGCCAGGTAGTGGTGGGAGTCTTTCCAGGCATCCCACTCCTTGTTGTGGCATGACTGACAGTGCTGATCTCCGACAAATGCATGATCCGAGGGCATCCGGTAAGGGGGTGCTTCACCATTTTTTGTATCATCAGAACGAGAGCAATTGTAAAAAATACAAAATGTAATAAATGCAAGTATAAGCAGGCTGAATACCCGGGAGGCAGAAAATGAATGTGTAAAAACCATAAATATCAAGCAGAGAAAATTAATTAAAAATAATCATATGGTCCCGCAATTTAAAATCATACACTTATTCTGATAATACTATATAGATTACATAATTTCATGTGTTTATAATATATAATTCATAAGGTAACATGGAGCATCCATGGCTTTAATCATGCTCGTGTGTGTCAGAAAACCCGATTGCGGATGTTTCGCTTATGCGTTTCACTGCGCATCTGTTTAAATTATTTGGATTGCGTTATTATGTTTTATACTTAGATCAGTACCCATGGTGAAATCATCATTGCTGATGGCAGAGTGCCGGATCTTTTGTGTTGCTGAACAGTAAAACCTGATCGTTATGGTTTCAAAACAAGGTTATTTTACAAGCAGGAATAATACAAAATTCAGTCGGAGTATGGTATCTTAAACCCTATGAAATCCGCCAAGCACATAGCCGATCGCATCCGGTTGTTTATTGCGACCAAGCAATTTCAGGTGGGCGACCTGATGCCGTCTACCCGTGAGCTGGGCCGACAGCTGGATTCCAGCTTTCACACTGTCCGCAAAGCGTATCATCAGTTGGCCGGGGAGGGATTGTTGCGCAGCGAACAGGGACGCGGATTTGTGGTGAATCGCCAGAATGTGCCGCTTGACAAATCGCAGCGGCTGGAGATGGGGGCGGAACGTATTCGTGCGGTCCTCGAGGAGTTGATTGGGAACGGTCTGGATGACGAAGAGATAGAAACACTTTTTCAGGAACAGCTTGGTTTTATCGAATGGCCGGGACGTCTGGAGAGCTGTGCATCGGCAGGAACCACCCACGAGCATGCAGAGATGATTTCGAAGGCGATAGCGGCTGAAGTTGGTATTAAAAGCGAGACTATAACACCTGAAGAGATCGGAAAACTGGTGAAGTTCGATGCCCTTTTTGTGCCGGTACAGCTGATGCGATATTACCGGGCGGAGTCGGATAACACCCTGCTGCTTCCGGTTGTATATCATCTGAAATCGGAGTTGTTGATATCACTTGTGGAACGGTCGGCCGTAAATACGATCGGACTTGTTTCACGCGAGGAGCAGACCCTGAATGTGCTTATTGACGAGCTGAAGCTGAGTCTCAAATTCCCCGGATCTATCATGGCCGGTGCAACATATGGTAAATCTTTGCCTCTTTTTGTGCGGGAAGTGGATATGGTTCTCTATCCGCCGACTATTGCATCGCTGGTCGAGCGGCAGATCCCCGAGAAAAGACGTATGAAAATGGACTATGCCATCGATGCACGGACAGCAGAGATCATCCGCTCTGAACTGTGGGACCAGTGACCGGGATGGTTTTCACAATTATGAAACAGTGACCGGATCCAATTCATCACAAAAAGGTGCCAGCGACCGAACCCAATTCATCACAAAAATGTACAAGTTCTCTCTGCAAAATGTTGTAAGTTTGAAAAGGCATCGTTGTCTTGTTAGTATATTCATGAACAGCGTTGCGGCCGGCAAACCCGGTGTTATAAACAATCCGTCTGTGATGTTGCTACAGGGGATTGTAATCAATTTAATCACCATAATAGGTAATTCAGGCTGGAATGAGTACGATGACGCCGGAAAAGTTGGTGGCTGATGCGGAATCTGCTATTGCAATGGAAATCGAGGCGGTACGAGAGCGGCCGTCTACCGATGTACTTACAGGCGGGAAGAGAGTAAAAAGTCCGGCAGATGACGAGGTGCATTACCGGTTCGAAACATCTAATCAATCCCTCCGGTTTGCAGAAAAATGCAAAGCCACACTCCCGGGATCGTCTGTCACCATCACACCGGTGGACGCGACGGATGATGGAATGACATTCCGGTTTCCGGAAGATTTCGGGGAGTCCATACCGGAAATGGAGTTGGAGTGGGAAAACGATTTTGTGCTGAAGCGGATTAGGGAATCGCTGACGGATTTGCTGATGTCCGTCGACCGGCGGAATCGGATTAAGCGTCTGATTTCGTTGCCCGACAAAGTGGATCAGAGCGATATGGCAGACGGAGCGGATGCATTCGAAACTTCAACCGGAGCTGCATCCGAAACCGAACCCATTAGAGAAGACGGCAAGCGGAACAACGCACAGCGGGATGCGATCCGGAAAGCAATGAACCAGTCTGTGAGCTACATCTGGGGCCCGCCCGGGACCGGCAAAACCGCAACGCTGGCTTACATCATGGCCAACTACGTGCTCCGCGGCAAAACCGTGCTGTTCGTCTCCA
>SLQC01000329.1 GCA_007131625.1 Balneolales bacterium
CGGAATAAAGGGATTGAAACCGTAATAAATGCCTTGCCAAAAGTTGTTGAAAAGCATCCGGAAGTTTTATATATGGTTTTGGGGAAAACCCATCCAAATGTTATTCGTCAATCAGGCGAAGAGTACCGTACATATCTTCAACGTTTGGTGAAGAGTCATAAGCTTGAAAATAATGTGTCCTTTTTAAATGAGTTTGTTAATCAGGAAGAGTTATTCAAGTATTTATCAGCATCTGATATTTATATCACCCCCTATTTGAATGAAGCCCAGATTACCAGTGGAACGCTTGCGTATGCCGTTGGAGTTGGCTCGGCTGTCATTTCAACGCCATATTGGCATGCTGCGGAATTATTGGCTAATGGAAGGGGAAAACTGTTCAACTTTGGTGATTCCGACGAGCTCTCAACTATTTTAATGGATTTGCTGGAAAATCCGAAAGAGATGAAATCTTTGCAAAAAATAGCTTATGATTATGGCAGAACCATTTCATGGCCCATGTCAGGTGCCAAATATATTACTCTTGCTGAAAAAATATACAATGACAAGCCGAAAGTTGTAGCGGTGAAAGAAACAACTATTGACCCGCAGATTCTGCCCCCGTTTTCACTGGCTCACATCAAACGGTTAACCGATGATACTGGTATCATCCAGCACGCAAAATTTGGTATCCCAAACCTGAAAGAAGGGTACTGTCTGGATGATAATGCAAGGGCATTGCTTATGGTACTTATGGCTTATCGACAGAAAAAGGATACGGCTGCCCTTGAATTGGCACCTATTTATCTGAGTTATATTCATTATATGCAAAACAAGGATGGGACATTTAGAAATTTCCTTAGCTTCAATCGCAATTTTCTGGATATAGTGGGTTCTGAAGATTCCTTTGGAAGAGCGATCTGGGCACTCGGTTATCTGCTTGCCAATGCCCCTAACGATGCTTATTACCAAACCGGGAAATTGGTGTTTTTTGAAGCTTCCCAAAACTTTGAAAAACTGCAATCCATCAGAGCAATTGCCAATTCAATGATAGGAATCAGTTCTTATCTTAAAGTCAATCCCGGTGACGATTCAATGACCAAAACATTACATAATCTTGCCGACAAGCTGGTCGAACATTATGAAAAAAACTCCACTCCGGAGTGGAGATGGTTTGAATCCTTACTGGCTTATGACAATGGGTTATTGCCACTCGCACTTTTACACTCGGCAGAAATTCTTAAAGATGAAAAAATAATCGAAGTTGCGATGGATACAATGGACTTCCTTGCAGAAAACACTCTTAAGGATGGTTATTTATCCATTATCGGAAATGAAGAATGGTATAGGAAAGAGGGTAAACGTTCTATGTTTGCCCAGCAACCTGTTGATGCTCTTGCTATGGTATTAATGTATCATCAGGCATATCATGTAACTAATGACAAAGAATATTTAAAAAAATTATTTGCCTGTTTCATGTGGTTCCTTGGTGAAAATGATATTCGAATGAGTTTGTACGATTTTGAAACCAAAGGTTGCTGTGACGGTATTGAAAGTTATGGGATAAATCGAAATCAGGGTGCCGAAAGCTCTCTGACTTATTTGATATCTCACTTGACTGTACTACAGGCATTTGAAGAATATGAAAAACAGGTATAACACAAGGCAACTTCCGTAACAGAAAGCTTTATACATTCCGTGTGCTACGGTTTATAGCTTGTAATCGCCCTGCTATTTCATTGGCCTATCACTATTACAGCATTTAATAAACTATATGATGTGAGTAACAAGAAAATAATGATAATAACAAGATATCAAAATAACCCCATCCTTACCAGGAATGATGTGCCTTATCCGGTTGCTACAGTGCATAATGCAGGTGTTGTAAAATGCGATGACCGGTATATTATGATTTTCCGTGCACATAAACGTAATGGAAGAAGCATACTGGGCAAAGCAGTCAGTGATGACGGTTTTCATTTTCAAGTGGATAAAGAACCTTTTATGGTTCCTGCTACTGCAGGACTATTCAAAGATTATGAAGAGTATGGTGTGGAAGATCCCCGAATTATTTTTCTGGATGGAGAATATCTAATTACTTACAGTGCTTATTCCAGACACGGTGTACGTATAGGACTTGCTAAAACCAGAGATTTTAAATCCGTAAAACGATTTTCTCTCATCACGGAAGCCGATTATCGTAATGTTGTGATTTTTCCTGAAAAGTTTAACGGTTTATACGCACGCCTCGATCGGCCTCATTCTGAAATATCACCCTGGTCAATTTGGATTTCCTGGTCTCCTGATTTGAAATATTGGGGTGAATCCAAAATCATTATGAAACCTGTTCAGTATCATTGGGATGAAATGAAAATAGGTCCAGGTGCTCCACCGATAAAAACCACAAGAGGCTGGTTGCATATTTATCACGGCGTTTTTCCAACTATGGATGGAAGTGTTTACAGATTGGGTGTTGCATTACACGACCTTGGAGATCCTTCAAAAATAATTGCAGTTGGTGATGAATGGATTTTGCAGCCGGAATATGATTACGAGTTAACCGGTTATGTGCATAATGTAGTGTTCACTTGCGGAGCAGTTCCTGAAGAAGACGGCAGTATTAAAATCTATTGGGGTGGTGCCGACAGTGTCATGTGTGTGGGTACAGCAATTATAGAAGATCTGGTGGATCATTGTTTGAATAGCACACGTAGTTCTTTATAGTTTGAAAAGTTGCAATTTGTTAAAATGCTTGGAGATGAAATAAGATCGAATTGAGAATAATTTTTCCCACAACCATATAAAAATGCTGAAGTCAATAGGCTTATCCGCTATCTTTTTTTCTAATTTTTAACACGAATATGAAAATAGCTGTTTTATCACCTGTCGCCTGGCGAACACCTCCCCGAAAATATGGACCATGGGAACAGGTTTCCTCAAATATTTCCGAAGGCCTGATTGAACATGGCATGGATGTCACGTTATTTGCTACCGCTGATTCCATCACAAATGGAAAACTGGAGTCTGTTTGTGAACATGGCTATGCGGAATACACAGAAGATGACCCTAAAGTATCTGAATGCCTCCACATTAGTAACCTGATGGAGCAGGCGGACAGATTCGATATGATTCATAACAATTTCGATTTTCTTCCATTAACCTGGTCGCGTTTGATTGATACACCGATGGTTACCACTATTCACGGGTTTTCATCTGAAAAAATTCTCCCGGTTTATAAAAAGTATAATAATACGACCCATTACGTTTCTATCAGTGATTCTGACCGCAGCCCCGAGCTTGATTACATTGCCACCGTTTATAATGGCATACATACCGATGAGTTTACATTTTGTCCAAAGCCCAAGGGCTATCTGCTTTTTTTCGGCAGGATTCATCCTGACAAGGGCACTTCCGAATCCATTCAGATAGCAAAACAATCCGGAAGAAAACTGATCATTTCCGGTTTAATTCAGCATCAGGAATATTTTGACCGTGAGATCAATCCGTTTATTAATAATGATGACATTGTCTTTGTTGGAAATTCCGGACCCAAAGAGAGGGATGCATTGATGGGTGAAGCTTATGCGCTTCTACATCCGATCCGTTTTGAGGAACCTTTTGGATTAAGTGTTGCAGAATCTATGATGTGTGGAACACCAGTTATCGCATTTAATAAAGGTTCCATGCCGGAATTAATCCATGACGGGAAGACCGGCTTTTTAGTTAATAGTATTGACGAAGCAGCAAAAGCTGTAAATAATATCACGTCTGTTAACAGAAAATTTTGCAGGCAATATGCAGTTTCAAAATTCAGCCGTCAGAAAATGGTTGAACGATACCTGGAGGTTTACAAGAAGATTTTGGAAGAAGGTAAGTAGCAGAGCCTGTATTTGGGAATTGCCCGATTTTGAGTTAGAAACAGAGTTGCTGCCTATGCCCGCGAACCACTAATAAGCTCATTCAGAAGCTCAGATAAATTAACTGTTGCATAGGTAGATGCATAATCAGACATGGCGTAAGGAATAATCAGATTCCCATTGTGAATAATTGAACCGCAAGAGTAAACAACATTGGGTACATAACCCTCCCTTTCTACTCTATTTGGAGACAGTAAAGGTGTTTGTAGCCTGCCAATTTCCACCTCAGGATTATCAAGATCATATAATGATGCTCCCAATGCATATTCTCTCATGGGCCCTACTCCATGCGTAATTACCAACCATCCTTCTTCCGTCTCCACAGGTGAACCACAATTACCAATCTGCAGTAGTTCCCAGGAATATTTCGGTTTCTGAATTAGCCTGGCTTCACTCCAGATATTGATACTATCTGAATATGCTATATAGTTATTTACCCCGTCAACTCTGCAGAGCATGGCATATTTACCTTTGATTTTTCGGGGAAACAATGCCATTCCCTTGTTATGTACAAGATCGCCATGAATGGGTAACCCTTTGAAATGATAGAAATCTTTGGTCTCAATTAACTTTGATAAAATGGTTTTGCCATCATAAGCTGTATAAGTAGCATAATAAGTAACTTTACCGTTGTCATCAGTGAATTTGGCAAAACGTGCATCTTCAATACCATTTTGTTCCGTATGGGAAATTGGGAAAATTACCCGCTCGGAAAGTGCTGAGTCAAGAGAAAAATCAATTTCATAATGTGATCGTGCCATCCACATCATTTGATTAATGATTAACTCTTTATTTGATGAAAGTTGATGTTCTTTTCTTGTTTCTTCTACAGCTCTTTTTAATTCACCATAAATAAAGCTGTCGCCCAGCTTATCCAATACATATATCGATGATATATCATTATCGATATCATACATTTCCTTTAATTCTTTTATAAAAGTATTTTTCCTGTAAATATTTCTTTTAATTCGTTCTGCTTCTGCCAACATACTTCCTACAGGTTCAACAATCAGATTGCAATCCTTGTCAATAACAGCTGAACGAAATACAATGGATGAAATATGCCCTTCTCCGGTTGCCCTGAAACTAAAAATCACTCTTTTTTCACCTGGTCCCAATTTCGATTGATAGGGATCTTCCACAATAGATGGATTAAAAAATGCTGCCGATTCAATTGAAAATTCCTTTGTAAAATAGGAACCTATCAGTGCCTTTTTTAATGGGTTAAGTTTGTTTTGTTTTACCCCCATATCTTCAAATAAATCAGATAGGTTTATAAAATGTTTTTCAAATATTTTTGAAATATTTCTATGACGTTTGGAATATTCTCTCAATACCTGATTTAAGACAATACTGACTTCACTATCGGTCATTGCCAATACATTATGAATAATATTTTTACTTCTTTCGTCGGAAGTATAAAGGAAGCGAGCGATTACCCTGCCGGGGTCAGGGAGAAACTTGTCATCCTTTCTTGTAACGGTAACTTGCATATCTTAAAAAAGATTTTTTTATAATTATGCTTTGAGTCTAATAAAATTATTCCAATATGCTCATGTAAATATTGAAAAAGTAGCTGCCAAATGATAAAAATATGATGGTAGTACGTATGATATCGCTAATTCGTCAGGATAATTACTCATATGACAAAATAAAACCTCTTGATGTCTTGAACAAAAACTAATATTACTTTAATTGACCAGATCTTGATAAAATTTACTGAGCGATCTTCATCGCTTGGAGTAACGGTGATACCATCAAAAAACCGCTGATTCAGAAATCTATGAGATTATTTAATTCTCGAATGTATAAATCAAATATATGAGCGGGAAATGTTCCGATCCCAGGTATGGCTAAATACACGCCGACCTTTTTCATAGGCATCGAGTGTGGCGTGAATGATGAACTCCTCTCTGTTGCAGGTGATTACGGTCCGGGTTCGGGTTTCAATATCCCAATCACCCCGTTTTAAACTTCGAAGCGCAACCACTTCACTATTTGGCGACTCGAACTTATCCAGTAAATAGCGATACCACTCTTCCGTGCTCCTGGTAATCTCGGTACCGATATCCTCCAGCATCACAGTGCCCTCATTATCGGTTACGTGCAGAGTGGACTCCTCCCTGGCCAGATCCCGGGTGATCACCCAATTGTGATGGGGTGGGTTCAGTACGGTGGCTGCAATTCCGCGTGCCGCCTCTGACTCCTCAAAATTGACTATCAGATCATCAGATGGGGCACTGCCAATTCGAACCGGTAAATCGAGTATACTGTTTTCAGGATGGATGGTCAATCGAACTGGTTCGGGGGATGGCCAGGCAAGCGGCCAGTATGAGGTCGAAATGGCGATACGCAGCCGGTTTCCCTTCGGGAAGTGCTGGGCAATATCGTTCAGTGCTACGGTTACTTTAACCTTCTCGCCCGGTGTGAGAAATTCCGGAGATTCATGACTGTTCCGATGGCATAAATTCAGTAATCCGTAAGTCACACGTGTGGCTTTGTCATCCTTTGCAATATCGTAAAAGCGAACGGCGATCATAGCCACCGGCCTGTTGGCTGAAAGCTCCAGATTCAGTTTCGGAGCTCCAAGAATCATCAAATCTTCATCCAGTGGTTCGCTGTCGAATACCAGGGAACCCCCGTCCTCTTCCCGCTGATCATAGGGCAGATCTGGACCCTTACTGTAGGAGCACCATTTTCCGGCAAATAGCCCAACACTCAACGGTGACTGAATGGTTAACGGGCTGGACTCATTGTTCCTCAGCTGACCAGGTTTCAGAATACGACCTGAATCCAGCGGCCATGTTTCCCTCTGGATGTTGGGCGACGGCCAGGAGGGTTCGGCCACCCAATAACCCGGACGACGCCTGTAAACTGCATGGGGTTTCACGGTCTCTTGCATCCATACGCGCAAATCCGGTTCGTCCTCAACACCGGAATCCTCATTTTTAAGCCAGCGATCCCACCACCTCAGGAAATACCAATCATGCCTATATTCCCATCACAC
Source organism: Balneolales bacterium (assembly GCA_007131625.1). GTDB lineage: Bacteria > Bacteroidota > Rhodothermia > Balneolales > Natronogracilivirgulaceae > SLQC01. Next base: position 6,901 of record SLQC01000329.1, read on the forward strand.
CACGACTGCTTTTCCAGCCAGTTAATGATGTCGACCCCGTCAATGAGTTCGATTTGCAGGTATTCATCTTTCAGTACACCTTCGGAGTCACCGCTGCCACGCAGGTCGACCCGTACCGAAGCATATCCATGAGCGGCAAAATATGAATGTACTTGCGTGTCGCGGGTACGTTTAAGATCACGCTTACGGTAGGGAATGTATTCAAGAATAGCGGGAACCGGATGTTTCGGAGCATCTTCAGGCATCCAGATTCGGGCTGAGAGTCGACAACCGTCCCTCATTGGAATCCAGGTATGTTCAATGGTAGTGACGGTGTGAGGGAGTGTTGAGGCTTTAACCTTTTTCATGTATATTTTACTTCTGATTGCTATCATCACATGGAGTAACCATGGAAATAACCATGTGCCTGAATGCCATAAATTTCGACCATGGAGATTTCATCTCGTTGAATTTTTTTAGTTCATAAACGCGTTATAAGAGGTATATATTGAGGTTCAAGTTTGCAAGCTTCCGCCGGTCAGAACCGATGTCGTATACGATTGAAGCCGGTTAGATTGCCTGGTTAACTATACAGTGCCGAAAAAAAACCTTCTCATAACCGTATTTTCAATCAATGACCCGGTATAATGACACTCTGCGGAGGCTCCTCTCAGAATTATACCATATTCAGTCGACCAATATAAAACGATATCGTTATGAGCAAAAAACAAGTATTCATCATCGGACTAGATAACTTCAATCTAAAAAAACTGAAGTCGATTCCGGAATCCGGGGAGTGTGATTTTCATGCTGCACTGGATATTTCGGAAATCCGGAATGTAGATAAATACGACATGGAAGAGCTGATTCGTCGCTGCTTTGAGCGCATTGACAAACATGGGAAAATTGATGCTGTTGCATCATACTACGATTTTCCGGGCACGATACTTGTCCCGGTTATTGCACAAAAATACGGCCTTCCTGGACCAACTCTAAAAAGTATTTTAAAGTGTGAGCATAAGTTCTGGAGCCGGATCGAACAACAGAAAGTGATTCTGGATCATATTCCCAAGTTCCGGGCATTTGATCCGTTTGACGAACAGGCATATGAAAAACTGGAAATGATTCCGCCGTTCTGGATTAAGCCCAATAAATCCTTTCGGTCTTTTTTGGCATTCCGCATCAGTAGCGAATCTCATTTTTATGAGAATGTACGTTTTATGCAGAAACATATTCATTTCATAGACGAACCGTTTCAGAAACTGATGCAGATGTACGAAATTCCTGAAGAGGTTTCTGAAATGAAGGAAAGCTGTATAGCGGAGGCAATGATATCCGGACACCAATGCACTCTTGAGGGGTATGTATGCAATGGCAATGTCGTCTCATATGGTGTAGTGGATTCTCTTAGGGAAGATAACCATTCCTCCTTTTCACGTTACGAGTATCCTTCTGTCCTGCCTCAGGAAATACAATTCCGGATGGCGGATGTCACCCGCCGTGCTATTAATCAGATCGGATTGGACAACTCCGCTTTTAATGTGGAATTTTTCTATAACCAGACTGCTGACGAAGTCTATCTGTTGGAAATCAATCCGCGTATCTCCCAGGCTCATACAGATATTTTTGAAAAGGTTCACGGTGTATCACACCACACTATTATGCTGAATTTGGCACTGGGACGAAAACCGAAAACGCTCTACTACAAAGGAGTCTTCAACAAAGCAGCACACTTCATGCTTCGGACTTATGAAAGCGGACGGATTAAAAAAGTACCCGGTACAAGAGAAATTAATATTCTGAAAAAATTTATCCCGGGACTTGAGGTAAAAATCCCGGTAACGGATGGCGTACATACCTCTGAAATGCAGGGGCAGGACAGCTACAGTTATGAACTGGCGAACATTTTTATCGGTGGAAGGGATCAGGCTGAATTGGTTGAAAAATACAACAAGGTCCTGGAGGGGCTCACTTTCGAGATTGATTATGACGACTCGGTTCATGTGCACTAAAAGGCAAGTTTAATAAGCCGGAACTACCATGTCTGTGAGCAATTGATACCGACCTGCAAGAATTTTCTGGCCTACTGCTGACGATATCGATATTGGAATTACTTCCGGGCTCCTACTTCCTGGTGTGATTTCTGATCAATGTACTATATCAATATAGGGCATTGTTACATAAACCCCCTGAATGCAAAATAGGAAGTTACCAGGGAAAACAGGATCACAGATACAAGGCCGATATTCCACAAGCGAGAAGGCAGGTATTGTTCTTCACGCATCAGTTCTTTTTTATTCAGCAAGTAAAATGCTGGGATCGCTACGGCCGGCAAGATAAAAGCCATAAGAGCCATGGCAATTACCATGATGACTGGAGGAGTCTGTTCGAAGAAAAGGGAACCGAAAGAAATCACCAAAGCAGCTACGATACATATTCGGAACATAGGTGATTTCAGATCCCGTTCCCAACCCAGATAATCCGCAAGAATCCAGGGCGCAATGAGTACAATCGGGAACATAGTCGACAATCCCGCACCTGCAATTCCGATGATCAGTAAAAAAGCTGCCACTTCACCACCCAAAGGTTCCAGAAGATGGATCATCTCGATCGTATTTTCCATGGTCAATCCCATCACATAAAGCGTCCCCGCTCCAACAGCCATTACCACAGCACTCAATAAAACCATCACAAACACCGAAACAAACGCATCCCGTTTTTCATGCTTAAGCTTGCTGATATCCCAGCCCTTTTCGGCTACCACGATACTCCGAATAATAAACACAGCCGCTGAGCAGGTCGTACCGGCCATAGCTGCTACTATACGGTATGCTCGCGGGTCGTCCGGAATACCCGGTACCATTCCCGCCAGAATTTCGGAATAAGATGGACTGACCATGAAAAATACCGTTATAAAACAAAACACCAACAAAATCACAAACCCGGTAAGTATTCTTTCAAATATCTTATACTTGCCAAACCACAAGGCAAAAAACATCAGTAAAACAAGAACAGTGATGATCCATGCCGTAGCGATCACCTGCCCCCCGGCATCCGGGGCTATTGCAAGGCGCACACCTTCCTGGAGCAACTCTGCAACAATCCCCATAATAGACATAAGAGAGAGGATTTCCGTAAAAATCATGGCAAGTAAAACATATATGGCCAGTATTTTTCCGACAACCGGTATCTGCGTTTTAAAATTATACAGAGCCGTGTTACCGGTAACCAGAGATAAATGACCATATGCCACCATCATTATATAGGTAAACAATCCGGAAAGGAGAAGCGCCCAAAACAATGTCATACTATACTGGGCACCAGCCATTCCCATCGTCGTTATACTACCAGTACCAATATTATAACCGATTAGAAATAAACCAGGTCCAACGGCACTAAGAGCCAGAAGTGTTTTCGTTTTGATTTTTTTAATCCTGTTTTCTTCTATTGAAGCATTATTTTCTTTCATAAATTACCCTGGTATCCTGTAAACTCCACTGCTGCAATTGAGTTCAATTAATATTTGCAAAAATAAATTTGATGTAACCCCTCCATCATCGATCACATGGAAATGTGTTAAATATCTGTAAAAACCTGGTTTTTTGTATAGCCATCAGGATCAAGCCATAATCCTGACAGAAGATTTCTGAGTATTCAGAAAAGTGATTTGACGTTGAACTTTCGCAAGATTTTTCAACGAATTCTTTGCTTGGTTTCAGGGTCTATGCCAAGAATATTAGCCATTGTAAGCCCCCACATTTTTGGCTGCTCATCCCTGGGAACATTATTGGCTTCAATCATTTTTTGGAAAAGTTCGATATTTCTGGGTAGTCCCGCCGGCCCCTCATCCACTCCAAATACAATATGTTCCCAGGCGGTGGGACCCTCCTGCAATGTATGTGGATTTTCCTCCGCTTCCTCCCACTGGGACCACCAGAGATATTGGCTCATGATATCCATATTGCCAAGTAATTCGAACTTGTAAAGAGTCGATCCCGTGATATCAAAAAAGAGATTTGGATTCCATCGTGCACATTCTGCTGCTTCATCATACCATGGATTGCCAAAATGAGCTGCCTGGATGGTGGTGTTAGGAAACTGTCGGCAGATCGCATCTATATACACGGGACGCATGCGGCCCATTGAACCATATCGGGGATTGCCGTCAAAAGTCCGTCGGCTTGTGATACCGGTGTGAAATAACATAACCATGCCGTACATCTCGCATAGACGATATACCTGGAAATATGACGGATCATCCCAATTTTTTCGGGGAGAGTGAAACTTCATACCCAGAAATCCGTTTTCATGGAAGTCCTGTACTTGTCGCACCGCTTCCGGGTCATCGACAGAGACTCGCCCGTAACCAATGAATACGTCGGGGTATCTGTTCATGGCGTCGATCATAAACTCCATGTCTTCATACCAGGTAATGGCACACGCCATCGCGTTGTGTCTGCGATATATTTCAACCATCTCATCAATCCACTCTTCGGTAGGCCTGGTGTGAATATGTGAGTCTATGATAAAATCAGGAATGCTTTGGAGTGCTATACCCGATGACTCCTGACTGCCCTGTTCTGCCTGGACTTTACCACTTTTTATCCCCAGTGTCCCGGCTACCGAAGCAGCAAGAGCTGCTTTACCACCGTATTTTAGAAAGTCTCGCCGTCTGATACTTCTGGAATCTGAGTTCATATATTTTCTTTTTGATTATCATGGTCACCTGGAGCATCCTGGTATAATCCTGCACTCATGAATCGAATTATTCACCATGGATGTTTCATTGTGTTTTTGATTTATTATAAGTTTTATAATGATGCCTGCTAGATGCACCTGGAACACCCATGAATGATAATTATGTTCGTGAGTACTGAAATCTCTACATGGGTGTTTCAAATGATTGTCTGACAGGTTGCTTACTTTTAAATAAAATATTATATCCAATAAAAAATAGTAACTACAAATCATATCCTCAACCACCGATAGAAATTTTTTTATATTATAAGGTATCATTATGGACACACCTTTCAGTCGACACAAGCTTAAAAAAATAGATCACTCGAATTTTTTTCAGAATGTTATTTCCGGTGATGAGTCATTATAATGGCTCAGTCAATGGTTGCATCACGCTGAATAGTCTGACCGAAAAAGATACTATTAACAAATAATTTGTTTGTTCCAAACCAAAAAGCTCTCAAGTTTGGATTGTCAATATTCATGATAATTCGTCCGCTTCCCAATCGTCCAGCAATAATCACCGGTCGCTCCGGTAAGTAATCCATATTGGCACGGGATACGAAACCACTTAGCAATGGCGAATCGGTGTAGCGTACCGGAACGGCAAACCGGTTATCAGGCTCTTCAAAAAACAGTGTGCTATTTCGAAAAACCGGCAGATAGTCCCGTTTAAATCCATATGCTAACGGATGCGAACGATCCAGTTTTGCCTGAAGAATCACACCGCCAATAGCTTGCGAACCACGGAGGAATTGTAAATCCTCATACCGATGAGACGATTCACCAAGCAATATCGGATTATCCGGACTCTTTGTTTCAAAATTCAGCCACTCCGTCCCAACAAGCCATTGCACTGCATTTTTCTGAGCAACAAGGGTATTACCTTCTTCAATCCAGCGTTGTAAATCCTGATGAAAAGTCTTAGATAACCCGGAGTAATTACCATGAACCATCAAAATGGTATTATACCGGTTCAAATCGACATCATCTAGATAGCGAATATCGGCCATCGTGACCGGTATCTTATATCGTTGATCCAACAGGTGCCATATTTCACCGGCTTCGGTACTGTTTACTCCTTGGCCTGAAATTACCATAACAGAAGGTTTTTCAAGAGATTCAAATGTCGGACTTCCGAGATCGACACCACTTGGGGTAAGACCCGTACGAACAGCATACACATCTACCCCATCCTCCTTCACAATGGTTTCCATCAATGTGCGAATCTTTCCGGCGGTTTTCCCATTATCCTGGATGCCGGGACTTACAAGTATGGTCCCATAGTCAAATTCACGCAATCCTGTTGATGTTTCGGAACTGAATCTCCGGCTGGAAACTTTGATTCTCAAACCGGAGTCCATCAACCGGAAAAGAGCACGAGGAGCATAATATTCATGCCATTCGAACAGATAAGCATAAATACCATCTAGAGATTCCAATCCTGCTTTTTCATCATCATCAAAGTCATATAGCTTTCCTTCGGGAAAAGCGGGATCCGAAATACGTGAACCAAGAAGCCGGGAATTAAATTGACTTCCATCCAGTTCTGCTGATGAAATATTGAAAGCAAGAGGCAGGGTCCAGGTGGAAACATCGTAAAAAACGCTGTCCGTAAATTCTGTCCGGGTTTCAAACAGACCTCTGACAAATCGATGCTGTAACTGTTCCGAAGGTACAATCCAGGCTCGGCCGGGTTCAAACCGGTAGCCGTCCGCCTCAACAGTTTCAGACAGCTCGTAAATATCCAAACAATGATGGGAGAGAAGATCAAGCAGATGGTAATTCCGACTGCGGTCATACGGGTCGCCAAACACCCAGGCTTTCACGGGATAGTCACCAGCCTCCTGTAGAGCCGAAGTGTAAAAAGTTCTCATATGATCCAACAACTCAATACGCAAATCAAGTGAACCATACAGGGTAGATAATGAAGTCAAAAACTGATTACGAATTCCTTCAGGAAAAGCAACATCCCCGTGACGGCTCTGCTGCAAATGCCCCCGGGAACTGGCTTGTTCAAAGAGAATTCCGATGGTTCCCTGAAGATCCGGATAGGTCGAACCCTTGCCAAGATAAAAATCGTCAAATACTTCCTCTGTCCAGTAAAGTTGATGTACTCTGTTTAAATATCGGGAGTGAAATTCAGCCAGTTTCCCGGTAAGTTCAAATGTACGGGCAGGTGTAAGAGGATTGTCGCGCGATGGCACACCCGGTTGGAAAAAATAGGTAGCCTGCGTTCCCATTTCGTGATGATCTGTGAGTACATTGGGTTTCCAGGATTGGAAAGTGCGGATACGTGCTCTGCTTTCCGGGTGCTGCACGGGCATCCAGTCACGGTTAAGATCAAACCAGTAGTGGTTAGAGCGCGAGCCAGGCCATGGTTCCCGATGTTCCCGGTGGTTGGGATCGGCTGATGGTGTAAATGAACGGTTATTGTTAACCCAGGAAGCAAAACGGTCGAGTCCATCGGGATTATATGTGGGATCCAGTATGATAATCGACTCCCTGAGCAGCCGCTCGATTTCATCTCCTACTCCTGCAGCCAGATAATAAGCGGTAAGTATGGCGGCATTTGCTCCACTTGACTCGTTACCGTGAACCGAATAACCAAGCCATGTGACCACGGGCATTTCTTCAATATTACGTTCACCCGACACAGACGGATCCATGAGGGAAAGGTGATTATGCCGGAGGGAATCAATTATTGACAGATTTACGGGATCGGAGATCGTCAGAATCAATAGTGGCCGTTTTTGCCAGGTTCGTCCATACTCCTCAATAGTAATGCGTTCCGATTCCTCCGCAAGCCGATACATATATGCGACTATCTGATCATGTCGTGCATGCTGATCACCGGGACGAAAACCCAGCATTTCGGTCGGAGTGGTAATTTCGGGCCGGAAAGTCACCGGATCCGGCAGATAAAAGGACCATTTATCAGAGGAATGGTCTTCAAACAATCGGTTATCGAGCCAGCCTTCCCCTTTGGACATACTCATCAGAGAGCCATAAAGAATAAACAGAAGAGAAAAAATAAATGCAACTTTTCTAAATGAAATAATCATTCCTTTTTCCTTGTGCTTAATAATGAAAACCTTTCGTATTGCCCGGTTTAATTGGAGAACAAATACCATACCCTTCTGGCAAATATATCATTCAAAGGTGCCAGCCTTTTTTTCGACTTCAATGCTACCCGGCATTCGCAGGTCACCCCTTACCTAATGTAATGCTGTTTATTTATTTCTGAAAATCTTCTTGTGAATCACCGAAATATTCAGCCCACTGCTCATAGCGAGATCATAGGCCAGATTTTAGCGCATGTGGCCCGGAACCCGGAACTATTCCAATAGGTTGCGCAAGTGCTGAGGTACCGGACCGGCAAGTTCGTTACCGTCAAGGTTAAGCTGTTCGAGATTGCTCAAATTATTCAATTCCTCAGGTATTGGACCGGTGAGCTGATTGTCTGAAATATCAAGCAGTTTCAAATCGCTCAGATCGCCAAGCTGTTTCGGAATTGAACCGGAAAGCCGGTTATTGGACAAATCCAGTTCCTGAAGAAACCTTGCCCCTGCCAATTCCGGCGGAATCGAACCAGAAAGTTGGTTACCAGAGATGTTCAATTCTTGTAACCGGTGATCCATATCACCGAGTTGCACAGGAATCTGTCCGCTGAGCTGATTATCGGATAAATCCATCCACTCAAGCAGTTCCAAATTCCTCAACTGTCCAGGGATTTCCCCATCAAGCTGATTACCGGACAGGTCAAGCCACTCAAGTTGAGTCAGATTCCCCAGATCGGAAGGGATCGGACCAGTGAATTGGTTCCCGGAAAGGTCAAGCTGCTGCATCAGTTCCATGCTACCCAGCCACTCCGGTATTTCACCGTCGATGTTATTATTTTCTATGCGAAGACGAAAAAGTCTTTCCATATCTGCCAACTCTTCGGGAAGCGGACCTGACAGGTTATTATTTCCAAAGTAAATCTGATCGATTCGACCGTCATTTCTGATTCGAAACCTGCCATACCAGGTTTCAACAGGTCCTTCCAACCATCCGGTGTTGTTATGCCAATTATCACCATCAGTACTGTGGTACAAGGCTACCAATGCCAATGAATCCGTTTCATGTACATATTGCGGTGCTTCAGACGAGCCGCCAATAGTGGGATCTATGGCTAAAACCTCCGGCGGTGTGTCTGCCAAGGCCTCATTTCCCGGGTATTCATCAATTATCTGTCCATGTTCATTAACTACCAGATAATGTTGTTGTTCTTCCTGAATAGTACCGACAATGACATGTCTTTGCGAAGCTGCTCTCTCTAAATACCAGTAATCTTCCGGACCGGCATCCTGGTTGCGTGAAGCAAGTGGTCGGGGAGTCACTCCCCATGCTCCGTCACCCAGATAGACAACTCCGTCATCCGGAGAAATTTCATTATCTCGCAACGGATATGTCCGTTTGTAGGCATGGTCATGATTTTCAAAAACCACCCGTACACCATACTCTTCGAAAAGCGGCACCCAGTTTTGTCGTATCCGTTCATTTGTACCCCCTTCCCAACCCCGCACAGACGGCCAGGCAGGAACGTGGTATACAGGAAAAATGTGTGGGCGATCACGACGTTCGCTTAGCACCTCTTCAAGCCAGCGGGTCTGCTCCCCTTCAATATCCGTCATATGACCGGAATCCAGAGCTATCCAGCTCATGTAATCTCCAAAATCCAAAACACCGTAACGAGGAACACCCGGGAATGCAAATACGGCATCAAAATAAGGTGCATCACCTTCCTGGAGATCATATTTATTTCGGTAAAAATCCAGAGGCATGTGATCCAACAGGCGGCTTTCACTCCAGGTTTCGTGATTGCCTATGGCCGGAATTACAGGAACCATGCGATTGTCTTCTCCGGCAAATGTCTCCTGTAACACATCGAAAAATTCGTACCACCGGTCAATCCTGTCCGGACTTCCGTCAGCGTAGGTAAAATCTCCGCCCATTACAATGAAATCGGGTTCATATTCCGCAGCAACCCGGCTCATCCTGATGAATGGTTCCGCTGGTACACTTCCACCCCGCACATCACCTCCGGCAACAAAACGTATCGGTTCATCCAAGTCCTGTGGCATAGTATTGAATGTATAGACTTCCGAACCGGAACCGGTTCCAAGCCGAAAGCGATACTTTGTACCCGGCTCCAGGCCGGTCAATTCCACACGATGTATTTCCCGTTCCGAAAAAGGAAAATCATGGCTGCTTCCTTCGGCTATTTGCCATTCGGTTTCACTTTCAGACATGTATTCAACAACAGAAACCCTGTCCGGACCTATCGTATGCCAGTCTATCGTCATGGTTGTGGTAGGATCCTGCTGCCATGTTAAAATAACCGTTTCGGGCTCAACTTTTTCCGCACTAAAATCGGTTGACGAACCTGAGTCACAATTTAAAGGAATAAAAGCCAACAGGGCCATCACCACAAGCGGTTTTGCCGTTTTGTTTTCTAAAAAGATTATCATTAGTCTATGCATGTGTTTCATTCAATTGGACGTTTACTTGAAAATATCTAATAACATCAAACCATCCTCGATCTGCGCACTGTGGTTTGACATCACTTTCATTTTTTAGTCATACTTGAAAACCCACCTGCTCAGCAGGTGGTAATGTTCTTTTGGCTTCAAAAATATAAAGAAATTGCGGTGGCGTAGCCATAAATTTGGCGTAAAGCCACATCCTTTGAGTGTGGATAGTCAAATTCAAGAAATTTCTTTACTATTTGACAATCCAAATTCCGCTAATCGTATTGAAATCTGGAACCGAAACCAACATGGGCAATAACGGAACAACTTGAAAATTTATTTAATACTCTTTTTGAAGAATATCGGACGTTCAGAATGCGGA
>SLQC01000332.1 GCA_007131625.1 Balneolales bacterium
ATCCGTAGCGGACCTGTCATACGGCCGATATCGGACCCTTCCGACCAGGAAGCAACTGTGACAAATGCGTCTTTTACCCTTACGAACGGAGCGAAGATATCGAAGGTTTGTATCGCCTTGGCCGGGATGAGATTGTCAGATTCGTCGACCGTTGTCCTTTTGAACGCATCGGCAAGGGTATAGCGGCCCGAATCGCCGATTTCCAGGTGGACGACCGGGCGATTCAGTGCGATATCTTTAATACTGAGGTGATTGCGCAGCAACGAAATCAAGTCAACACTCAGGTTGAGAGATTCAAACATCGCAAGTGTATCACCATCCAAACTAAGTGAAACCTCCCTGACTTCCATGTTAAGGGGTAGCAACCCTCCCAACTCCCCGACTTCAAGCGTGCCCTGAAAATTCTGGTTGAACCATAATTCAGCGCGGTCGGTCAGATACTCCCTGACCGGCTGTGTCTGCAACAGCAGGAAGATTGTACCAAAGAAAAGTGTGACGGTCAGCAGTAGTACCAAGGTACTACCCCAGAAAATGCGCCAGGTGATATAGAGGAATCGATAAAACAATGTTATTTTTGCGAAATGCCGTTAATTGCAACTATGACCGCTCGAGCACATCAAACAGATAGCGCCAGGCGTTTTTTAGTAACCGACTGTCGTCCACGTGTTGTACCACAGGCCGGTTGTGATCACGCAACAGTACAAGCCTGACAATTTCATCACGGTTTTTCTTGTCGTTCGCCATGAAAGTAACCAGATGGTCGATACTGCCCCGGTACGGTTGCAGATCAAGATTGTACACTGTTTGTAATGAAATTAAAGGCTTATCCGACACCGGCGCGCCGAACTGTCGTGATACATATAATGCGGCTATCATACCTGCATATACGGCTTCACCATGGTTGATATTGCGATAACCGTCCAAAGTCTCCAATGCATGGGCGAACGTGTGCCCGAAATTGAGATATGCCCTCTCACCCGCTTCCCTGGCGTCGCCGGCGACGATATCCGATTTGATGCGGACCGACCGTTCGATCACATCCCGCAGCAGGCCGTTGCTTCTTGTGTCGGGATCGGCCAGACTAGTACCCATGCCTAACAGGTCCGGATCACTGATATAGCCGTATTTCAGCACTTCACTGATGCCACACAACCATTCCCGCTCAGGAAGTGTTGCCAGAAACGAGGGGTCGAACAACACCGCTTTGGGATGATAAAACGCTCCGATCGTATTTTTTCCATAAGGATGGTTGATTCCTGTTTTACCTCCGATGGCACTGTCGACCATAGCAAGCAGTGTGGTAGGCACCTGGATCAGCGGAAGCCCTCGCATGAGTGAGGCAGCCGCAAATCCGGAGAGATCTCCTGTAACTCCTCCGCCAACGGCAATTAATGGGGTGTTCCGGCGGAGCGGGCCGTTAAAGGCAAAATCGATGATCTGTTGCCACATATCGGTGCTTTTTGATGATTCTCCGGAAGGAACTTCGAAATAGCGGCTGGTTTTCGGAGGAAAAGCCTGCTCCAGCTTCTCACGATGCTGCGTCCGCACCTGCTCATCCACAACCACGATATGGGAATCAATTTCTGAAAGCTCCGGAATACAGTACTCTGAAGTCCCGTTGCCACAGATACAGTCCCAGAGAACCGGCAACGTGTCATAAAGAAGAAACCGGCATTCGTTCCGGTCAGTGGTGTTCAGTGTGGGTAGCTGGTGCATGTTCTGATAATACCCTGATTACTTCGTTTGTAGTTTCTTTGATATTCCATTGGGGACGAATATGAACAGTCACATCGGCCTGGAGGTAGCTTTCTTCCCGCTCTTCTAGCAGTAATACGATTCGGCGGAGGAGTTCCGCTTCTCCCGGCAGTTGGCCCTTCTCATTCCTCAGCAAGGGCCTGTTCCTGTCATTCTTCAACCGCTGATACAGTACGTCTGCCGGTACTTTAAGATAGATGAGAATACTGTTCTTACGAATCAGTTCGATGTTACGGCCCTGTTGCAGTGCCCCGCCTCCCAGCGACAGAACTATTGGAGATCCTTCGATTATATGCGACAAATAATGATGCTCCAGTTCCCGGAAATACACTTCACCCCTGTTCTTAAAAATTTCCGGTATGGAGGTATTTTCTCCCCGTTCGATTTCCCGGTCGAGGTCAAGGAACGGTATGAGCAGTCGGTCAGACAGCATTTGTCCGACTGAACTTTTCCCCGATCCCATAAAACCTGTTAAAACCAACGTCTTTTTTACTTTTTTCATACCCATGAAAATTACGAAATATTTCAGGAATCGTCTACGGCGGGTTTTAGCGGCTTTACCATCTCGACCCGTTCATTGGTTACGGTCACTTGTCCCGGTAGTGCACCTTTCGGTTTACGCACATGTTTCCGCTTGGCCATCATGACGGGCACCAAGGATGAACCGGCTTGCCGGGACCAAGCCGCAGCCCAGGAAGCGGCCCGCAGAAGCAATCCCGTGTCAGGCCATCCGATCTGTCCCCTGTTGCGCAGAATAAGATGCGAACCGGAGGCACCCCTTACATGCATCCAGATATCCTCTTTATGCGACAATGTCAGCATTTCGTCATTGCTTTTGGCATTTTTTCCAACCCACACTTCGTAATCACCCAGCGGAATAAGACGGTATGGACGCGCTTCGGGCTGCTTATCCGAAGAGGTCAGCCCCAACTTCCGAAGCCTGTCTTCCCGTAGTTTCAGCCATTTTTCAAGTTCAGAAGGGTGGTCGATACCCCTGAGTTCGTCCAACAACCGACCGGCCTCGCCTATCCGTTCCGCCAACTCCTGTTCCTTCTTTTCAGAAACGGTAATCTCTTTGCGGATCCCCGAAGCACGGTCATAATATTTTTTCGCCTGATCCATCAAAGTGATACCCGCTTTAACCGGAATATCGATTTCCTTGCCCTCCTGACTCCAGTCAACCAGACTCACAAGCTCCGAATCCGGTACAAACCTGGGGGCGGAATGGCTCATCAACAAATGACCGTAATGTTCGCAGCGATCCGCCTTTTTCAGCCGCTCTTCTCTATTCTTAAACTGTTCAATCTGCTTTTTCCATCCATTCCACCGCTTGCTGAGCCGTTTTTCCAGCTCTTTTTTTCGCGGCAGCAAACGCCGTTCACGATTGCGGGTTAGAAAAAGTGTGCGGACTGCTTCGTTGATCGAAGTGAAACTCCTCTCCGGCGGATGCGACAAATACGACGATGGCAGCAGACTCAGATGGCCTTCTGCTGTTAAAAAAACCTGATCCGGCTGCAGAAGCAGGGACCTGAGATTCAATATTTTTTTCTCCAGCTTTTCCGGTGGTAGCCGATCGAGATCACAAGTATCGACTACATCAGCCAGAAGTCCCCTTGGAAACTGACGGTCAATAGCCAGTATGTTTTCTCGCAGCGTCCGATTGTCGCCTGGTGACTGGACAGAACTTTTTTTCTCCACTCCTTTCTGTCTGGAATCACTATGGAGATGGGAATTTTGTCCGGGTTGCAAAAGACGATCAGGCAGAGTTCGGGATTGCGGCTGAGGTGCCGGGTTGCCTTTCTGTCCCACAGGATCTTTGAAAGCCGATATAATGAGGCTGTCGCGAACCAGAAAAAGATTGGGTCGACTGCTAAAAGGCATAAACAGCAACTCTTCGGTCCTGTCGGTAAAGGTCATCCGGATCAAACGGTCGGATTGTGAAACCAGCTCCAGCCCCGACACATTGCAGCCACAAATCTCCGGGAAAAAAGAGACGGCATTTCGGGATGGTTTGGAGGCTCGCAGATCGAGGAAAAGTGCGGTTCCAGGCGAAGAAGCACTGAATGTAAGTTTGCCGGATTCCGACGGATCAAAAAACAGATCGATCTGGTCTTTTCTATGAGACCATACTTCCGTAATTTTCTTTCCGCGAATTTTGTATATTAGTTCCCGGACCAAAGAATATAACGTGTAATAGTTATTCATATATAAATTCAGAGGCGTAAAAGCGCTTCATGATAAAATAACATTGTTATGAATTATCCGATATTCAGTGCCATTGTCAACCAGATCGAGACGAGGCTTTCCAAGAGAGCCATCAATGTTGAACAATTTCGCGTATGGAACGAAGAGAATATCAATGCAACGGGACTGGAGATTAGTCTGAATCTGTCGGATCGCTCCAGTCATGTAAAAAAACTTGTGATCAATCTGGATTGGGACAAGTTTCGTGAGGCAGTTCTTGCAAGTCAGCTGCCTGGAATGAACAAACATCCACTATTGAAGAGTGACATTTACACCAAGTCCAACATTTCACCTCATATCGATGTGGAATTAATCTGGCATCTGGATGAGGACGCCCTCTACCGAAAGCTCGATTCAACCGTGGGTAACCGCCGCATAGAAGCAGCCAGACACTGGATGGAGGATATCAACAAAGAGCTACAACGCAATCTGCCCCAGGAAAGTCTGATCACCCGTTGGCACGTTGAGGTCGAAGGCGATATCAACGGCCGGTATGTGACCGATATGAGTCTGATTTCGTATTTGCAGTATCAATTGGACGAGTTTACCACTCTGAATGACATTCATCGTTATCTGGAAGAGCATATTCAAAAGATACTGCTTCGAACCAATACTTTCATCAAAATCGCTTCCAAAACAATGGAACTGGCGGCATAATCGGTTTCAGACCGAATCCGGCGGCAGGAAACTTCCACTTGTGCTGTTCGGTGTGAACTACGAGTGTTAACAGTTATAAACAAGAATACCACGACATTACCACGCCGGGATGATTATGCCATGGTATTAAACAACCGTTAATTAATATCGGGCGAACTACTTCTTCTTGTGTCTGTTTTTACGCAGTCTCTTCTTTCTTTTATGCTTGGAGATTTTTGCTCTTTTACGTTTTTTACCGCTTGGCATACTGTTTTTCCTTTAAGAAGTTCAGATTAATGATAAATTTTGTGAAGATGGCGGTCCAGATGGCCCTGTGTTACCTCTACCCATTC
>SLQC01000178.1 GCA_007131625.1 Balneolales bacterium
CTAATACCTTAAAATACGTGATATCAATAGCAGTTCTAATTCCTTAAAATACGTGGTACCTATAACAGGTCTAATACCTTAAAATACATGGTATCAATAGCAGTTCTAATTCCTTAAAATACGCGGTACCTATAGCAGGTCTAATACCTTAAAATACGTGATATCAATAGCAAATATAATACCTCACTTAAACTATGACAGTTACAAAAATCTCCCCGTTTAACTCACGAATTCAGAGTTATGATAAATGTTTCAAGTAACAATTTATGAATCGGTGGAGAATGGGTTGAGAATCGGTAGAAAACCAGTTATGAAAATGAATAACGATGAGTCCAATCTGTAAATGAATCCTATAGTACTTATGCAGATTCACTTATCGACGTATCGACAGCCGTTGTGACTGCGAGGTTATAAAGTTGCCAACATCAACTCCCGGATGTAGCGGACCGGTGAGCTTCCATAGGCCAGAAACTGCTCATGAAACTTGCGAATGTCGTACTCCACTCCCTTACGCTCTTTCCACTCTTCCCTGAAATTATAAATTTCGGAATAACCAGTAAAATAACTGGTGAGCTGCACTTGCGAAAGTGTTGCCCGCCTCCATTTTCCCTCGGCTTCGGTCTGTTCCTGGAAAGCCCTGTTCATCAGCAGGTCGAGTCCCTCGTCTCTTGTATAGCGGTACTGATCGTTGTGGATCCGGTAGTCAAGGATCGTATTGGTAACCACACGCAAATGCCATTTTGCATACATCAGCCATAATTCCGGCTGGAATTCGCCGTATCCCTCCTCCAGCATCATTTGTTCGACATATACTGCCCAACCTTCAATCATGGCAGTGTTTCGCAATATGCTTTTAATGAGTGACGGGGCCTGATTTGCATAGACAAGCTGGGTGTAGTGACCGGGAACCGCTTCGTGGATATTAAGAATCTGAAGTGTGTAATTATTGTATTCACGAAGAAAACTGGCGGCTTCATCTTCAGTCATGTGATCGATCGGCGATACATTATAGTAGGTGTCGCCTCCGCTGTCATACGGGCCCGGCGTCGAGATCGATGCGATGGAGAATCCGCGCATGTATTCCGGAGTCCCACGAACTACAAGCGGTTTGTCGGGGTCCAGAGTCAGCAGCTCTTTTTCAACGATGAACGCCTCCAGGTCGGGGATCTGTTTCTTGATCGACACTACCAGCGAATCACGATGAACATGATCCCTGGCGATCTCGTTTAGTACAAGCTGAACCCGCGTTAAGTCATTCGGCATTTCCCTGCCGGGATGGTATTTATCCCACAGATCGGCGCTGAACTCCAGCATCTCCCCGTGTAACTCATTCTTTCTCTGTACCGCCAGCTCATATATCTCATCAGCCGTGTAATAAGAGTCGTTGTCAAACTGAAACTTCTGCCGGTACAATTCGCTTCCAATCCGGAAGTCGCGAAAATTTGCATCATCGCGGACTGCAACTTCACCGCAATCTGCCAAACTTTCTTTAATAGGTATTTCACCGGCACTCTCCCAGTCGCCATATGCGTCTGTATTCTCGGTACAATCCGGTTCACTCTCTTCACCTGAAGTATCCCGGGACCTGACAGACATTCCATCACCGATGCCGTGCTCTTCATTGAACGGTTCGATGTCCCCAAGCCAGGTCTCGTTAATGAAGTCAATATATTCCTCCACGGCGGCAACGGCCCGATCGATGCGGCTACTGTAACGTTCGGTCCATTCCGTATCGCCATTCTGCTCCTGCAAGACAGAAAGTGAGTCGCGCAAAGCACCATCAAGAAACTGGATGGTTCCCTGGTTTTGTTGAACTGCAAGTTCGGTGTGCGGACGCATAGGCTTATCAAGTGATTGCCTCGCCTGAGAATAGTATTCGGGTACCAGATCCAACATTCTGAAGAGTGACTCCATGCGATCATCAAGCGGTGCATACCGGCCATTCAGAACTCGCCCCACCGATCCTGCCACATTATAATTTGCCGGGTTCCAGATAGTGGAATGAAATTCGTCACGATCCCACACCTGCGAGCGCAGGTAGTTGTCTATAATCCGGTAATCGATCTGATCCAGAGCCGGGAGCAGGTCGACCGGGATGTCATCCAGCGCTTCCCGGTAATGTTCCAGAAACGCATCACGACTGTTCCTGTTTTTCTCATCGCGGATCGTCAGACGATCATCGAAGTTGTAGTTACCGACGGCCAGCGCCCAATCCGGATTCAACTCCCAAAGGTCGTCGATAAACTGGATTTTGAGTGACTCAAAATTCTCCATCACTTCCTGTTCCTTCGATACGCACCCTGCGTTAAAACCGATAAAAAGTAAACCGAAGAGGAAAGTCAACAAAACTGGAATTCGGGTCTCTGCATGGACAAGTGTATTGGTGTACACCCGGTTTCCGGTGGGACGGATTTTACCATCGAGTAATACTTCTCTGCCGGCCGGACCAGAACTGAAATTAATACTATACTGAGTAAATCTTTGGCGGGATAGCATGACAGTATGGATTAAATTCATCATAACGTAACAGGTCAAAAGAGATTTCAGTGACTGCTGATGGATCGCAATATAAATATAGTAAAACGGGCTGTGTTACGGAATGCACATCGACAGTTAGTTCTTTGACAATAATTTTTTGAACAGAATGGAACACTGATGTACAACCTCCAGTAGTACCGCAATTTTTGTACTGCTGATATCAGATAATCCCGCAATCCACTTTTCGAATTAAATTTCCTTTAATTATAAACTACCGTATTTCGTACTTTTCATGCGAAATGGTACAATGTAATCAGGACAATCAGTATAAACAGAACAGCCAGGACAGTCAGAGCAGTCAGGACAGTCACTACAGTGAGTACAGCCAGAACAGTCAGAACTGCCAGAACAGTCAGAAAAATTTAATAAAAGGAAAAACCTGAGATATGAATAAACTGCGATTTGGTATACTCAGTACCGCAAATATCGGTATCAAATTTGTAATTCCCGCCCTACAACAGAGTCGTTTTTGCGAAGTTACAGCTATTGCTTCCCGCAGTGAAGATGCCGCCCTAAAGGCTGCCGGATCGCTCGGGATTCCCCGATTTTACGGATCGTATGAGGCACTTTTGTCTGATCCGGACATTGACGCCGTTTATATTCCGCTTCCCAACCAGCTGCATGTACCGTGGTCGATCAAAGCGCTTCATGCCGGAAAACATGTACTGTGCGAAAAGCCGGTGGCATTGAACGCTGATGAGGCGCGAACGCTGCTTCATACTTCACAGGAGCACCCCGGGCAAGTGATTATGGAGGCATTCATGTACCGGTTTCATCCCCGTTGGGAGCGTACCCGGCAAATTGTCGCCGACGGTGCGATCGGTGAGCTGCAGGTGATCCACTCGTTTTTCTCCTATTTCAATGACGATCCCGGCAATATCCGTAACAAATCTGATATGGGAGGTGGCGGACTGATGGACATCGGCTGCTACAGTATTTCCAGTGCCCGGTATCTGTTCGAACGCGAACCGGTGGCTGTACACGGGGTGATCGATATGGATCCGGAACTCGGGGTTGACAGGCTTGCATCCGGATTGCTCGATTTCGGTGGGGGAACCTGCGTTTTCAGCGCGTCCATGCGAGTTCCGCGCTATCAGTATTTGAAAGTTTTCGGAACCGGGGGGTACATCCTAATGGACCAACCTTTCAATCCACCCCCGGATGAGTCGACCCGGCTGATTGTTACCTCAGGGGAGACTACTGAAGAGCTGACATTCGATCCGTGTAACCAGTTTACCTTGCAGGCTGACCGGTTCGCAAAGGCGGTCAGGGACCAGAGCGGTGCGCCGACATCGCTGGAAGATTCCGTCGCTAATATGGAGGTAATTGACCGGATGAAGAAACATCCGTGACAAAGTAAACATGGATATGGATGACAGCCCCTTCACAAGCTGCCACCCGGTGTTCATCAAGAAACACCAGCTCTTCCTTCATCGACATGCACACTTACAAGAGTTGCGAATCCGGAAATCCTTTCATAGAAAGAAGTGCCGGTCTGTGCGAAATATCTCCATTCTATTACATCATTCGGAACCATTTATTAACTTGTCCCGGAATTCAGTGACTTCTGTTATCGCAATAGATCCAGGAACTTAATGATAGGATTTTGGAAGTCAGCGTAATAAATTGGGTCCATTTCGGTGAGACTATATTTTGTACTGCTGAAGGTTTCTCCAAAAATGCCCTGCATCGCTTAACCAGGATCAAGCGGCCATCTTTCTTATAAGCATCGAACACGCTGGAAAAAAACTTCTGAACTCCGGATCTAACACTTATTGCAATGACTGACACTGAAATCACGAGACAAGAAGAACACGCAACTGAGGTAGAAATAATACGCAAAGACCTCAAAGCAGCCAGAAATAAAGGTAAAGGTCCACTTCTTGGTGCATTTTTCAGGCTTTCCGGTCCGGGATTTATGCAAAGTGCCCTCTCACTGGGAGGAGGATCGCTGGCGGCCTCACTGTATCTCGGGATTCTCGGTGGCACTGAATTTCTGTGGCTTCAGCCCATGGCCAGCCTCACAGGCATCGTAATGCTGTGTGCCGTATCCTATGTTGTTTTATCAACAGGAGAAAATCCTTTTAATATTCTCAATGACCATATTGGTCCTGTCGTTGCCTGGGGTTGGCTTTTGGGAGCAGGTGTTGCAAGCCTGGTATGGGCTTTTCCTCAATTCAGCCTTGCCACTGCGGTCATTCGGGTAAATTTACTGCCAGAACTTTTGGGGGAAGATGGCCTTTTTGAAACAGGAACCTCGCAATTAATTATAGTTCTGGTTATTGCACTGGTTTGCATTTCTATGGTATGGGCTTATGATGCCGGAATTAAAGCTGCTAAAAGGTTTGACCTATTTTTAAAAGCACTTATAGCCATCATGTTTCTTTCCTTTTTCGGAGTTCTGGTTCGCGTACTGTTTGAGGGTGGTGGAGTTGCCTGGTCTGA
>SLQC01000355.1 GCA_007131625.1 Balneolales bacterium
CAAGGCAGCTCATTTTATAAACACCGCTAAGTGAACCGTCGGGATGTCCGGTAATTAGCCGGGTTCCAACACCAAATAGATCAATTGGCGCCTTGTCGTGCAGGAGTGAGGCGATGGCATGTTCATCAAGTTGATCGGAAACAACGATGGATACATAGGAAAATCCCGCATTATCCAGTAACTGGCGTGCCTTCCTGGCAAGGAACGCCGGATCACCGCTGTCAAGTCGGATTCCAGCCAGTCGATGCCCTTTTTGTTCCAACTCTGCACCAACAGTTATAGCGTTGGGAAGCCCGGATTTGATGGTATCGTAGGTGTCGACCAGTAAAATGGATGTGTCGGGATATAGTTCGGCGTATTTGCGAAACGCCTCCAATTCCGAATCAAAACTCTGTACCCAGGAGTGTGCCATCGTACCGGATACCGGGATACTGTGCTTAAACCCGGCCAATACATTGGAGGTGGCGTCTACTCCACCGATAAAAGCTGCCCGGGAAGCCGCATTTGCGCCGGTTCCCTGACCTCGCCGTAATCCAAAATCCACAAGCTTTCGGTCGCCGCATGCCAGTCGAAGCCGGCATGCTTTGGTCGCGATCAGGGACTGAAAATTGAGAAAGTTAAGCAGAATAGTTTCAACAAGTTGGCAAGAGAACAGCGAGCCCGAGACTGTAAGCACCGGTTCGCCGGGGAATACAATTTCTCCTTCGTGCACGGAAGTGATGGAACCGTCAAATCGGTAGTCTTTCAGAAAGTCACAAAAATCCGAATCAAAACCCTGCTGTTCCAACCATTCGCGTTCATCAGATGTGAAACGCATCGATTCCAGAACAGGTAGCAGATCCGCCAGGCCTGCAAAAACGACAAAAGCTCCATCAAATGGTGTCTCCCGGAAAAAATAGTCGAAATGCGCTTCCTTTTGAAATGTTCCCGTTTTAAAGTATCCTTGTCCCATCGTTAACTGGTAAAAGTCGGTATACAGTGCAGGATGTGGAATGTTTACTGGTGTCATAATTCGAATAAATTAACCGTGTAAACGACAAGAAAGTCAGCTTGTCATGCGAGGTGAAAAGTTTCTTATCAATGATATGACCATGTTCTCGTAATTCAAAACGGCATCGAGTATATTATCGGGTATATTACGATTGTCAGAAATCGAATTAACCGAATCGGTTTTCAATGCGAACATATTTATTGTGTTTAACGGTTTGTACCATTTTGGTACCCGTATGTGGTATGAGTGATACCGGGAACAGCGATCCGGATCTTCCGGAAAATTCCGAAATTATTGCCGACGAAACAGCCCGTATGATTCTGGCGCTGCTTGACGGTGAAGGGCGGTTGCGAACGAATGACGGCAATGTCATCGCACAACCGCTTCATCTCCAAATGAATGCTCCCGCGACTGTCAGGGAGCAAATCGCATCCCGTTTGCTGCTGAATGGCGTCAGAATTGTCGCAGAACCGGCAGGATATCATTCCTTGCGTATCGAGTGGGAATCAGAGAATAGCCTGGTACAGGAGAGCGACAACTGGATTGTCAGAAAAATACGGTCGGAAGTTTTTTTTTCCTGGCTTGATCCGGATCAGGAGATACAAAAGATATGGAAGGATTCGTTTGTCCGGGAGGATCGGATTCCGCCTGACAAGATTACTGTTGTGACAAGCAGCTGGAATCCTGCCGCTTTTCACAGTCAGCAGGTATTTCGCCGGTATTCCTTTATACGTCGGATTGCCGAACCTGCTCTCATAACCGGAGTTGTGGCCGTCACCGTGTACCTGTTGTATAATGTTCGCCGTTAATGATGCATCGTAAATCACATTTTGTAATTTTCCTTTTTGTGGTATTGCCAGTTTTACTTGTGCAGCAGTGTGCCACACCTACTCAACCGTCCGGTGGTCCGCCAGACCGCACTCCTCCCGTTGTGCAGAAAACAGAACCGGCCACCGGGTCCACGATGTTTGATGGAGACCGTATTCGATTTCGATTTTCAAAGTATGTCGACCGTAACAGCTTTCGTGACGCCTTTCGCATGGAACCTGATCTGAATCTCAATTATGAGGTCAGCTGGAGCCGGCGCACCGCTACCGTTCGCTTTGATGAGCCGCTTCCTGACACGACTACGATTATCTTTACTCTTGGTACTGATTTGTCCGACACGCGCAATAACCGCATCTCGTCACCCTTTCAGCTGGCTCTTTCTACCGGTCCCGAAATTGATGAGGGGCGTATCACTGCGACAGTCCGGGATGCGGAAACCGGGGAAGGGATGATGGGCGAACGGGTGATGCTGTACCGGTTTCCGGTCGATCTCGAGGTGGGTGCCGACTATGTCGGAGAGTCCGATTCTTCCGGTGTTGTGCGGTTCAACTATCTCAGGGAGGGTACGTACAAGGCTTTCTGGTTAGATGACAGAAACAGAAATCGCCGGTGGGACCGTGACCGGGAGGCGGCGCAACCTTTCCGAAAGGATTCGCTGGAATTGAGTCGGGCCGGTGAAGAAGATCTCGGTACGGTCTATGTCGTGAAAGTGGATACCGTGGCACCGGTACTTCAGGCAGTGGGGATGCATTCGGATGTTCGACTCAGGCTCCGGTTCAGTGAGGAAGTCATATTTGAAGGAAACGCTGCAATAGATATCTATCATGAGGACGATTCTCATGCCTCCGAAGCAGTACCTCTCTATATTGATGCAGATAATCCGAATGTTCTTCTTGCACAAGCCCGCAACACTCTGCCCGACGGGGTATTATTCCGTATAGAAATAAAGGGGGTAACTGATCCCGCCGGCAATCCGGCCACCATCGGAATCGACGATTTTCCCGGCTCCGATGTATCCGACACTACGTTTGCACGCTATATCGGTAATGACACGCGACACGGAATCTTCCCGGATGAACCGGTTGTAATTCGCTATGCCAAACTCCTTTACGACACTCCTGAAGTGCTCGACTCTCTCGTTCTGCTTGAAAGTCAGGCTACTTATGATCCCTGGCCTCATGCCGAAATAATCGACAATTTGCTGGCAATCTATCCCGACGGTGCCTGGGATCGGGGTGAAAACTATGAAATACGGATTTGGGACGAAGAGCTTATGGAGAGCAGAACGATTCAGCCGATAATTCATTTTGAAGAGGAGTTGGGAGGACTGAGTGTACTGATCGAGGAACCGGCAACAGACAGTACCGAACACCGCCTGGAGCTTGTTACCGAACAGGGGGTTGTTAAACGTACTGAAACTTTTCTCGATGAAATTGAGCTTTCCGAACTTCCGGCCGGTCGCTATGTCCTAACGGTGTATGAACTCAGGAATGATACGCAACGTTGGGATCCGGGGAAAGTGGATCCTTTTCGGCCTCCAGCCCGGTATTTCATTCAGCGCGATGTTCCGGTGGAGCAAGGGATGACCGGCCAGGTTTATGTGGAATGGAAATAACATGCAACCAGTTGATACAATTATCCCCGCTTATAAGAATTTCAAGATCGCAGTTTTGCTATCAGTTGGGATAATGTATTATCCGGTAGTTTCAGAAGCTTCAACCGGTGATACCCTTCAGATTAATGGAGAACGGATTGTGGATGGCCTGGCAAATGCCCATACTCTGCAAGTTCTTCCACCTGAAGAGTTGATCATTACCGAATCAGGTGCCGACCGAATCATCACATTCCAGATTCGTTTTCAGAAAACGACCATCAGGGAAGACGCTGTCATGAAGCACAGTTCTGATTCCGATGAGGAGGTATACGTTTCCCAGTTGGATCAACCTGGAGCCCTTGCAATGATCATGGATACCTATTATGCTGTGATCAGTAATGGGACTGGCCGTATCCACCTGCTCGATGAAAAAATGAGTTATATGAGAAGCCTGAACGTCCCTTCATGGGTTTTGAACGGAGAAACACTTGCTCCACATGATATCACATCTACCGGAATCGGTGAATTATTTCTGCTGGACAGCCGGCATAAAAAGATCTATCATTTCAACCCCAATGGAAGCTATCTGCAGTATATTGATATTTCGAGACTCGGGAAGCCTTTGGCGCTTATGCATGCAGAAGAGTCTCTTTTTGTTTCGGACGGTGACACAGGCTTGATCCATGTATTAACAGAAAATGGACACGAACTTGCAACGATAGGAAGTTTCCCGGAATTGGCACGCGTCAGAGTCCTGGATCGCTTGATTTGGGTGATATCCGGCAGCGTTATCCATCTGTTCGATATATATGGAGATCATGTCGGAAACTGGAGACTGGCTGGTTCTGAAGAACCCATCCGTGATATTGCACTGATTGACGAACAACTCTTTATATTGACACCGGGATCTTTGTATTTTTCAGGAACATTGTTACAATAAAAGCAATCGGAACAGGAAATGTCGCCTCATGTTCAATTTATTATGCATCATACATCCGGGAAACGCCGGGTCTTTCACGCTATCCTGGCAATTCTGACCGGGGTTCTGGTTATGGCTTGGCCTGATGCGCTTTATTACATCGTAGGTGGATATTTGATCGCTACCGGATTGATCTATCTTGTATTTCGCGCTCCTTCATTTCTTGTGGCGGCATCGATTGTAACCGGTGTGTTTATTTTTGCTTTTCCAGCGTTTATCCCATGCTTTTTTGCGTTCTTTCTGCTAGTGATCGGACTGGGTACACTTTTCACAGCCGGTTTTACAGGATTGGCAGTAATTCCGCTGCTGGCAGCTGTGTTGCTGATACTATTTCCTGAAATCATATCGATCATTGTTGCCGCTTTTTTAATGTTGTACGGGTTTACATCTCTGTTTGCATTGATTCAGTCGCGGAAAAAGAAAAAGGAAATTCTTGAAGTTTATTAATTTATCCGGACAGTCATGAGTACCACAAATTGGAATCATCTCGGACCAGGAGAGTGGAGTATCGCCATTATTACACTTTTACTCGCATTTGTAGTGGTTTTTCTCTCCCGCCACAGTCGGCTTAACAGTGATGAAG
>SLQC01000011.1 GCA_007131625.1 Balneolales bacterium
CAAAATCATCATCATTTTTACCATTGTTTATGTTTTATTATTAGGGTTTTTATTTGTAATTACATCAACTTTATCAGCACAAAATACAGGTTTGGTGCCTGAGAATAGCGATGGTTTTGAAAAAGGTGATTGGCGCAACTTTCGTCCTCATTATGTTGGAAATTCACAAGAATGGATTCGCCCGCAATTTAAAATTAACGATTCCAATCCTATTGCAGGCAGGTATTCTCTGCAATGGCAAGGTTCCGATTTCGAACACGAGTGGATAAAAGTAAGTAATGCATTTTATTTAGGTATTCCGGTTCATGTAACAATGGATATTCGTGTTAGTGCTACAGATTCTGATTGGTCTGTTGGTTTGTTGTTAATGGAAACATTTGACCGGTATACAGGCATTCGGATTACACCAGAGAATAATGGCAGGCTCACAGCATCGCTACTTGATCTGACAAAGTCCAATTTGTCAATGGATGTGAGCGATGAACAACTCTACCGTTTGTCTATTTTGCGAACAGGACCAGATGAAGTAAGTGCTCAGCTTATTGATATTAAAACCGGGCAAACTCTTATTGATTTGGAGGGCTTTAGTAGTGTATCACCGGAAGCATTGGGGATTTATGTTTATACCGGAAGCGACAGTGAAACAATAATAGATTTTGATAATATTTCAGTAGATTCAGCTCCATATTACATGGATTCTGGAACATTTGTTAGATCTCCAAAATTTGTTGTATTACCTCGTCAACCAGATATGGAACAGGACCAGGGAAATTGGGTAGGGGCACAGTCAACTATGAAAAAAAATGGACGATACTTAATGTGGTATCGATTACGTGACAATCGTCAGCGTGGAAGAGGGTATGGATTTGCCGAGAGTACAGATGGAATTCATTGGAGTAAGTTTGATGACAATCCTGTTTTTACATACGATGCCGATAAATATTCTAGCAGTGAAAAAATAAGTGTACTTCATGTAGGCGGTCTATACAGAGCATGGTATGCAGTAAATGTACCGGGTACGGAATACAATACTCATGTTACACCAGGTTCCTGGTACACCGCCTATGCTACAAGTAAAGACGGAAAGAATTGGGAACAACATGGTCTTGTTATTGACGATACATATACCAAGGATGTGGTCGCATTATATATAGATGATAAGTACTACCTTTATTCTATTCGGGATAACGACAAGATAGGAATTCACACATCTGATGATGGGGTTGAGTGGGAACTCAAGAATACTATTCCAATGGGTGTACACCGGCATGTTGCCGCTACGTTTGTGGAACACACCGGTGAATTTCATTTATATACTTCGGGAGGATTTGCAGGAGTAAGCCGGGCTGTTTCCAGGGATGGGATACAATTTGGTCCGTTTCAACAGGTTATGGAGGCATCAAAGGTGGGGCTTGACGATTGGGCTGATGCCGGTGTAACCTATCTTTCTTTTTTGACTGATGAATATGGAAAAGTAAAAGATGACAGGGAGCTTCCTGTCTATTACCAGGCCAGAAATACCTGGAACAATAATATACCTGGCTGGCGGTATCATGGAAGTGAGAGAGTGGTCCTTGCTGGAAGTTATGACGGTCTTTTTATTGGCATAAATACTACTGTATTACCAAATGGACAATACAAATATCACAGTTTTCCATTTGAGGTACCAAGAGCAAATGGAATTAATATCCATGCTTCACGAGAAGTTGAGATTAACCTGAAGGCATGGCAACCAAAGGCCGAGGTTCTTGGTGAAGGCCAATTGAAAGCACTGTCACCAAAATCGGGACATTCCGGACAGGTGAATACTCAGGTGCAGTGGCATATTAAAAATCTTGAACCTGGCACACGGTATGAGCTGGAGCTGGATAGTCGAAAAATAGCCGAAAAACAGGCCGATAATCAGGGTACGGTTATTTTAACAGCCATCACAAATGGAGGAAATGGATCCATACCGTTTAAAATTCGTCGTTTATATGAATAAACCAAGTATATCTTGCAACCGATTAAATTCAATAGAAATCAACTGTTACTTGATAGGTATACATGTCATACATGATCATAATAACAAATCAATATAAAAGGTAAAGGTATGAATAAAAACGAAAGATCAAATGGAATCACGCGAAGAGACTTCCTTGGAAAATCGGCTGCAACGGCAGCAGGCTTTACGATACTTCCCAGCTATGTTGTCAGTGGATTAGGTCATCGAACCCCAAGTGACCGTCTGAATATTGCTGGAGTTGGTGTTGGAGGCGTCGGATTTCGGGGACTGCGTATGACTGAAGATACCGAGAATATAGTGGCGTTATGTGATGTGGACTGGCGTTATGCCAAAAACGCTTTCGATCATTACCCTAAGGCAAAAAAATACTGGGACTGGCGAAAGATGTTTGAGGAAATGGGAGACGATATTGATGCTGTAATCATTGCGACTGCGGATCACACACACGCTGTTATTGCCTCGCATGCCATTACTCTTGGTAAGCATGTTTATCTCGAAAAGCCATTGACGCATACCGTGTATGAGTCCCGGTTGTTGACCAGACTCGCCGAGAAATACAATGTGGCAACTCAAATGGGAAATCAGGGAGCATCCGAAAATGGTGTAAACCTGATAATGGAGTGGATTGCCGAAGGAGTCATCGGCGATGTCACCAGAGTGGAAGCATTTACGGATCGTCCAATATGGCCACAGGGATTGAATACTCCGGATCAACCGCAAAGGGTACCGGATACCCTGGACTGGGACTTGTTTATCGGTCCTGCTGAAATGCGACCTTATCATGAGATTTATACTCCCTGGAACTTCAGGGGGTGGTGGGATTTCGGAACCGGTGCTCTCGGAGATATGGCACCTCATATTCTTCACCCCATATTCAAAGGCCTGGATTTGGGTTATCCGACTAAAGCTTATGGTACATCAACAAAACTTTTACTGGATTCTGCTCCCCAGGCTCAAAAAGTAAGTATTGTATTTCCCGAGCGCGAAAGTGACAGGCTTGGTTCCCTTCCCGAAGTTGAGGTTCAATGGTACGATGGTGGTATCGAACCGAGTCAACCGGAAGGTTGGCCTGAAGGGAGAAATATGAATCACAGGGGTGGTGGAGTTCTGTTTCATGGAACCAAAGACACCCTCGTATGTGGCTGTTATGGACTTGATCCCTGGTTACTTTCCGGTAATGTGCCAACCGGCATTAAGCAAACAGAACGAAGAGTTCCTGTCGATGATGAAGCTAATTTTGAAAGATGGTCAACTTATATGGTTGCCGGCCATATGATGGATTGGGTGCGTGCCTGTAAGGAGAGCCCGGAGAACCGTCTGGAAGCCAAGTCGGCATTCAAGGAAGCCGGACCTTTCAACGAAATGGTTATAATGGGTGTGTTAGCTGTCCGACTCCAGGAACTGAATAAAGTACTTGAGTGGAATGGTGAAAGAATGGAGTTCACCAATATCAACGAGAATGAAAATATCAGAATCATGATAAAAGACGGTTTTGTTATTGAAGACGGTCATCCTTCTTTTAACCGGGAGCTGACCGATCCGATCAATGCTGCTGAATTTGCTCGCAGACTGATCAAGAAGGAATACCGCGAAGGTTGGACTCTTCCCGATATGCCTGCCTGATTGTTTACACTAATATAAAACTGAATTTAAAGGTTAAAAATATGATGAATTTACATAAGCAACTTTGTGCTCACTTTCTGCTACTTTTCCTGATAGGTAATGGATTCATAATTGCATGTAGTGGTGATTCTGACCAAATGATAACTAATGATAGGGATGATTTACAAAATACTCTTACCGAAGCGGAAAGAGCTGAAGGCTGGATGCTGATGTTTGATGGTGAAACCAGTGAAGGCTGGAGAGGATATAACAGTAATGAATTCCCTGAAGGCTGGGTTGTTGATGATGGTACCCTTCACTGTACAGGTAAAGGTGGAGATGTTATTTATGATCAGAAATATCTGGATTTTCATTTGAAAATTGACTGGATGATCTCTGAGGGTGGCAATAGTGGGATTTTTTTTCTGGCCCAGGAAATTGAGGGAAAGCCTATATGGCATACTGCACCTGAATACCAGCTTCTTGATAATGACGCGCACCCGGATTTAAACCCTGATCAGTATGCTCCAGCATTATATGATCTTGTTCCTCCTTCTGTTCAAAACACCAGACCTGCCGGGGAGTGGAATAGATCGGAGATAATTGTGAAAGATGGTCATCTTACACAGCGTCAGAATGGAGAAGATGTTGTTCAAATACGACTTGATACTCCTGAGTGGAAAGCCATGGTTGACGAAAGTAAATTTCCCGTTGAGATTTTTGGAATACTAAAACCCGGCTATATTGGGGTTCAGGACCACGGTGATGATGTATGGTTCAGGAATATCAAGATCAGAGAACTATAAGTTTTTCATGAATGAATTTTGTCAATAATTATCTACCGCAGTAAAAGTCTCTGTGAGTTCCATTGACTAATATCTTTTTTTATGAAAACATATCAAATCAAATACTAAGTGAAGTTCATAGACTATAAAATACCTGCGATAGCCACATTACTTCCGGTTTTTCTCTTTTCATCGGGATGTCAGTCAAAATCTGAGCGGTCTCCCTTACCGGAAAAACCCAACATCGTTTTGATATATGTAGACGATATGGGATTTGGTGATCTTTCGTTAACGGGAGCCTACGGATATGAAACTCCTAATCTTGAAAAGATGGCAAAGGATGGGATGTTTTTCTCACATTTTTATGCCCCCCAGGCCGTATGTAGTCCTTCACGTGCCGGTCTTTTGACAGGAACATATCCAAGTCGGATTGGGTTCGGGAGGAATGTGGGACCAGGTTCTATGCGTGGTTTAAATCAAAATGAGGAGACCATAGCTGACATCCTTAAAGAGCAGGGATATGCCACCGCCATTTATGG
>SLQC01000137.1 GCA_007131625.1 Balneolales bacterium
AAATTGTGGGCGCTCAGGGCTTCTTTGAAGCGCCAAAAGGTGGTAAAATCAGGAATCTCCTGATCCAGATTAATGCCGGTAAAACGCTGAATACTCAAGCGGTCGATTAGTTGATCTTCCAGTTGCGGGTCGCTCATATTGAATAAATGTTGAAGGAAAATGGTTTTAATCATCCACATCGGATCCTTGCGGGGACAACCACCCTTGCCGGATTTGGTTTTATCAATCACCTTGATTTGGCTGACAATCTGTTTCCAATTCACCAAATCATCGATTTTAGATAGTTTGGTTAGCATTTTGCTTTGTTTGCGTAGCGAGTTGAGCAGATGGTCGGCCAGACCGAGTTGTTGAGGATCTTTCATTTTACCGGCGTTATGTTACAATTGCTATGAACGCCAATAAGTTACGAATTTTACTACTTTTAATCACGTTTTAGGTTTTGCAAAGGGTTCTTATATTAGCTCCTACAACTTGCGGGACAGTCGTGAAATTATTCTCACAAAGTAATATGACCATACTACAGGCAAGAACTCTTATATATAACCGTCTGAAGGTTACATAGATCACTGTAAGCTTAAAATCAGTGATATATATAAACATTATTTGCTTAACTGTAATAATTACTATCCTGTTTTATAACATCTTGTCATTGAAGGCTTGGAAAAAGCAGGATTTTTGCTCAAGAACAAGACCAGAGGGATTTTTAAATCGCAGCATATGAATCAATATGTGAAGATTTAATAATCCCGACAACGATGATATTGATTAAAAAGACGGTTTTGCAAAGTCTTCTTATAAAAATTATAAAAACAGAACTTGACATGACACCGACCGAAATGATTCGTGAAATAAGAATGGAAAAAGCTTTCGATCTTTTGAAGAACAACTCGGATCTATCTATCGATGAGGTTGCCTATAAAGTTGGTTATCATAAACCGACATGGTTCTAAAAAGTCTTTACAGAAAGGTATGTTACTCCCCCTGATGCGGTGTGATAAATAGAGATATTACAAATACATACACATATAAGTAATTCGTCCGAACCGATGTTGGAGGTTATTCATGAGCATCATTTTTGTGAAAGAGAAGAGATTTAACGAAACAGAACGACCAAATTTTAGCCATCGAAAGAATCAGGAAACTCCATGACAGCTAAATCGACAGCTGAAGAAATAAAAAAACAAGAGGATTTCAATAAGGAGATCATTCCCCATCTTGATGCTACTTATAATTATGCTTTCCGGTTAACCACCCATCCCAACGATGCCGAAGATCTGCTGCAGGACAGTATTGTAAAAGCGTTTCGTTTCTTTAACAGCTTTCAAAATGGAACCAATGCACGAGCCTGGCTCTTCAGAATTGTCAAAAACTCATATATCAATAATTACAGAAAGGCCTCACGCCAGCCACCCAAAGTTAATTACGACGAAGTAGCCTCCTATTACGAAACCATCCGGAGCGAACAGAGTGATACCACAGACCTGCAGACACGATACTACCGCAATGAATATGATGATGATTTTAAAAAAGCCCTGGATGAACTTCCCGAAGATTTCAGAACGCCTTTGCTTCTTTGTGATGTAGAGGAGTTTACCTATGAAGAAGTAGCCAACATGCTGGATGTTCCGATCGGAACCGTTCGGTCTCGACTACACCGGGGTCGCAATCTGTTGAAAGAAAAAATCAAGGAGGTGGCCAGGAAACGCGGTTATCTTAAAAATTGATGTCAAATATTTGCTCTGTCTACCAGAATCCACCACCTTGCAGCTCTGAGAATATTAACCACTGTTTTTGCATGTGTTATACTCAAAACAGCCAGTTTTCATGATATCTTGATCACTTCCTTCGCCTGCAATCCTTTCGTACCCTCGGCAATAGCAAATTCCACATTTTTCCCTTTATCCAAAGACTTGTATCCATCTCCTTGTAATCCACTGAAGTGGAAAAACACATCATTCCCGCGCTCCCTGTTAATGAATCCGAATCCATATTCGCTGTCAAAGCACTTTACGAAACCAATTTCTTTTTCTTTTGCCATAATCGTTTCTTTTATATTTTTGTTGCTACTGACCATATTCTGTTTAGCCGGAATCCATCTTCTGAGCCCCATGAGCCACGATCAACGTTCATCATCATGGAGTTCCTGAAATATCAAACTGTGTATCTTCTGCTGGAGTTGATGATCTTTCAGGGTTGCCTGATTAATTTCTGTAAAGCGATCGATCTCCATACCATATGCTGCAATGATCTCTGAAAATGCCTCAGATCTCGGTCACACACCTCTTCCCTTGCCGTGTGGGCGGTGAGGTGTGTCAGCGGTTTGAAAGCAGGTTTGGAATGTTTTTGTCACAGCTAACCGGGAGCCGGCGCCAGTAATCGTGCCAACACCTGATCAAACAGCGCCTGCCAGGGGTGGCCCGAGGACAAACTGATATGAATACGCCGGGTAGTGATGCGGATCAAGGCACCGATTTTCAACAGACGCAGCCGGATCGTCCCACATTGCAGACGGGGCTGAGCGGTGCCTCTCATACCAAGAAGGCGAATGACCTCAACCAACACATAGGCCCTCGAAGACAACCACAGACGCAATTGATTGACTTTCATTCGATGAGCCGATGTGCGATCGGCAAACACCCGGCTTGCCTGCCCGCTTTGCTGGTAAGCCTCCTGCGCCTGTTCCATCGCCGGTTCCAGCTCCCGATTTAATCGCTAGTTTTTGGCCATACCCAGCACATAATCCACCCTCCGGACTCTGCTCACACCAGCTCATGATCGCATCGCGGCAGAATCCGCTGTCGCCACGAATCAGAATATGGGTCTGTGGCCAATGCCGATGCAGGGTGGTCACCAGACGCTGGTCGGCTTGTTTGATCAAGATCATGCCGCCGTCACTGCTGATATGTCCGCCCTGATGGTCAACGGTGATCTTTTTACTTCCAATTTGTTGAAAATGCAGGTGGGTTTGGCTTTTTTTTGTAACTCCCCTTTTCAAAATGCACACTCTGCACATATCCCTCGCCCTGCAGAACGAGCATTACTCATTGCTCTCCAGTTGATTATGCAAATATGTCACAAAATATCTGTGAGAAATCCGGGCTAGTCATAGTAAATCAGGTTTAAACAGAGAAATATATCCCGATAGTGAATAATATCAGACAATCTTTCACGGATATCGTCAGCTGGATACCGGTGAAAATTTTTATATACAGATATGCGGTTTATATATAGGTACGCGGTATGGTACGGTCCCATGTGTTGCTGAATACTCGCCGGCCCTTCTCATAGGCATCGAGTGTAGCATGAATGTTTAACTCTTTCCCGTTACAGGTGAGTATGGTCCGGGTTCGCGTTTCAACATCCCAGTCACCCCGCCTGAGACGGCGAACCGCAACCACCTCTCCGTTCGGCGACTCGAATTTATCCAGTAAATAGCGATACCATTCTTCGGTATTCCGGGTAATCTCGGTACCGGTATCATCCAGTCGTACCGTACCATCATTATCGGTAACATGCAGGGTGGATTCTTCCCCGGCCAGATCCCTGATAATCACCCAATTGTGATCGGACGGATCCAGTACGGTCGTCGTCATTCCGCGTGCCGCCTCCGACTCTTCAAAATCGACCATCTGATCCTCGGATGGATCCGCGTCAATGCGCACCGGCAGTGAAAGGGAGCTGTTTTCAGGGTAGATAGTCAGTCTGACGGGTTCGGGAGACGGCCAGGCCAACGGCCAGTAAGAGGTTGATATGGCAATACGCAGCCGGTTTCCTTTCGGGAAATGCTGCGCAATATCGTTCAGTTCAACGATTACTTTTACTTTCTCATCCGGTTTCAGATACTCCGGAAACTCGTGACTGTCCCGGTGACATAAATTCAGCAAGCCATAGGTGACCCTAGTGGCCTTGTCGTCCTGCGCAATATCGGACAGGCGAACGGCGATCATTGCAACCGGTTTGTTGGCTGACAGCTCAAGATGCAGTTTCGGCGCTCCGAGGATCATCACATCTTCTTCCAGCGGATTACTGTCAAATACCAAGGAGCCTCCGTCTTCTTCCCTTTGGTCGTACGGCAAGTCCGGACCCTTACTGTAGGAGCACCATTTTCCTGCAAATAATCCCACACTCAACGGCGATTGGATGGTTTGCGGACCGTTCTCATTGATACGCGCCTCTCCGGGTTTGAGAATGCGGCCGTTGTCAAGCGGCCATGATTCCGATCGAATATTGGACGACGGCCACGAAGGTTCGGCCACCCAGTACCCGGGTCTTCGATTGTATATGGCGCGGGGTTTTACAGATTCCTGCATCCAGACCCGCAGATCCGGTTCGTCTTCCACCCCGGTATCCTCACCTTTGAGCCAGCGGTCCCACCACCTCAGACATTCCTGCAAGAAACCGATTTGCGGTCCGGGTGAGGCTTCATGGGGATAAATATGACTCCAGGGTCCAATCAGACCCTTGCAGGGCACTTTCAGATTTTCCACAAGGCGGAATACCGCGTTGGAATAACCGTCCGCCCAGCCGCTGACAGCCATGACCGGTGTTCGTATGGCATCATAATCCTCACAGACCGAGCCATGCTTCCAGTACGAATCCCGCTGCTGATGGCGCATCCAGGTATCCACCCACAGACCGCTTCCTTCCAGCCGTTCCATCCACATTTCCCTCCATTTGTCACCTACGATTTCGGGATCCGGCGGCAGAGAATTAAAAGCAAACATCGTGGATGCCCATGACAGGTTATCATTCAGCAAACATCCACCCATATAATGCACATCATCGGCATAGCGATCATCCGTGGAACAAAGACTGATCACTGCCTTGAGCTGGTGAGGACGCATGGCGGCTATCTGGAGACCGTTGAAACCTCCCCAGGATATGCCGATCATACCGACATTGCCGTCACACCACGGCTGCTTCTCCAGCC
>SLQC01000301.1 GCA_007131625.1 Balneolales bacterium
ATTGTTATTGGCCAGATTCAGTGAGTCCAGCGCGACAAAATCACCAAATACAGCCGGTATGGGACCACTGAAGTTATTATCGTCCAGTGCAAGAAACCGCAAAGCCGGCCAATTAACCGGGTTGATGAAATCCGGAATGGGACCTTCTATGCCATATCCACCCATTTCCAGATCCAGCATATTCTTGTCGGCAAGCCATGCCGGTATTTCATTGATCTCCATACCGGTATGAGAGATTTTTAATCTGTTGAGTGGCGCGTTTTGCATGAAATCGGGAAACGGTCCGGTCAACTCCGGGTTAAAGCCCAGATTCAGCCAACTCAAACTTTCCATGTTGGCCCAATTATCGGGAATGGTCCCGGTAACACCGGTATTCGCAGCCGAGAAGAATTGGAGTCCGCTCCATACATCTCCAATCCATTCCGGAAGTGGGCCGACCGTCATGCTTGTATTGTGTTTTAATTCAAACCGTTGCAAAGCGGGCAAGTTCTGCCATGCACCCGAAATACCACCTGTAATATTTGGAAGCCAGCCAAACCTCACCCGGTTCAGGCTTTCCATGGTCGTATATTCATCAGGTATTTCGCTTGTAAATGAATTAACATTATTAAATCTCAATGTACCCATACCCGGCATATTAGCGAGCCATTTGGGAAGTTGCGGTCCCCAATCACCTCCCTGATAGGTCACCCTTGACACGTTCGGCATAAATTGGATCTCCTCAGGTTTGTCCTGGCCTCCGCCAACATCATCGATTCCACCCAAACATGTGATTTGATCCATTTCCGTGAATTCCACGATCCAGTCCGGATAGGTTCCCACCCGATTGGTACTCCACATGGTGACTCTTTGGAGATTTTCCGTCAAATTTCTCAGCCATGGTGGAAACGGGCCCTCATCAAACGGGTTATTAGCTAGGTTTAGATTAGACGCATTCACCAGACCGGACAGGTCAGGAATCGGACCGCTTAACAGGTTAGACTGTACAAAGATAGTCGATATGGTTTCTCCTCTGTTATTAAGTGTCGCGGGAAGATTGCCCGTTAGCTGATTGGCCTGCACCCGCAGATGCTGTATCACCGGAAATAACGGCTCCCCATTTTCGTCGTCTTCAAATACTTCCGCAGGTATGGAACCGGTATAATTATTTCCCCCAAACTCCAGGACATTAAGATGTCGCAACTTGGCCAATTCCATCCACGGTATTTCACCGGACATCAAATTCTGTCGCGTCTCCAGGTATCGCAGCTCGGGGAGGGATGCTAATTCTATCGGGATTGATCCGACGGCAAAGTTATCCCGAATCTGAAAACGGCGCAGCTCGGTCATCAATGCAATATCCGTCGGTATGGTACCGGTGGTCGTCATATTATTTCTTGGCAATCGAAAGTCTGTTACACGCCATACATCTGGTTCGATTTCTGTAACGGCGTGAACGCCGACCCAGAATTCGGCCCTTTCTACAAGCCAGCCGCCACTATCCACCCAATTGTCGCCATCCATGGATTCATAAAAGGCGACCAGTGCCAAGGAGTCATCAACGTGGATCGATCGTGCTTCTTGCAGTATGATTTCGGCGTATCGCGGATGATCCGGATTGTTATCAACCCGTTCACCGTTTATGTCAATAATCTGGGCCATGTGCCCGACTTTCGGATTCACTTCAGCCAGCGACTGCTGCATCGTCAACACTGAAATGGACAGCATGAGACAAAGCGCCAGTCCATGCCGAAATATTGTTCGTAGTAATTTATTCATTGTATTGGTTCTTTTTGTTACGGTTTGTTTTTCATATTCTCCCCCGGTTTATTTTAAAAACCATCTGGAAGAACATGTTGTGTTGCAGGATGTTTTCTCATTGTCAACATCTTACACACTGCTTTTCCTTTTTAAAAAAAGCAGTGTCTAAAATGTTTTATTATCAAAAAGTATATCTCAGGCCCATGTTGAATCTTCGACCGCTCAGCGTCTGGCTTATCGGGTAATAATCCCTGTCAAAATTATACGCCACCGATCGATTGTTCAACATATTCGAAGCATCCGCCCAGATCCGGAAATTGCTGGAAATCCGGTACCGCACGGTCATGGACAGATTGTTGGCCGCATCCCGATAGGCATCAAAGTATTCACGATGCCTCTGATGGATCTCGGGAACCCATTGCAGACTGCCATACGAGGATATGGACGGAGATCCCCATTGATAGGTTATCTGACTATTGAAGCGGCCTTGCACATAGCTCAAGCCTGCATTGACAACATGCGGGCGCTGATTTCTCAGACGAACCATGATCGTGTCGCTAATAGCCGGATCGGGATGCCGGCGGCCAATATCTGCTGCGGACATCGCATACGCATAGTTTGCATAAATACCGAAATTGCCCAAAAACCCGGGAAGAAATTCCAGCCTTTGCTGCCACGAGGTTTCGATGCCATAGGCTGTTGCTTCCTCACCATTCAGAAAGGTCGTCCTTCGCCAACCTTCGTAGGGCGATTCTTCCTCCTCATCGGGAATACCATTCCCGCCATTTCCTGCATCATCTACTATTTCTGTTCTTATTATCTCAGTATGTTGGTAGACGAAGTTGGACATGTCTTTGTAGTACAAGCCCAGGGAAAGTTGCCCGACGTTCATGAAATAGTGCTCAATGATGAAATCCAGATTATTGGACAGCATCGGATCCAGATTCGGATTCCCCTCACGGATCGTCTCATTCCGGTAGTTCCTTTGTATATTCGGACTTAACTGCCCGAAGGTGGGGCGTCCGATCGAACGTGAGTATGCCAAACGGATATTGGTCATCCTGCCCAAGGCATACAGCATTTGCAAATTCGGAAAGATGTTGGTAAAGTCCGTGGAACTGGAGACATCACCGGCACCCATGTATCGTCCTTCCTCACTGATTCTTGTTTCCCGGCCAAAATAATAATTCCGATAATGTTCCACCCGGACTCCGCCCAGTATTGAAAATCGGTTGAAGTCGACATTGCCCATGACATACGTCCCATAGGTCTGCTCTTCGGTGTCATATATCGAATTTTCCACTTCTATCAGCCATGCGTCCCGGGAAAATTGATAGTTCGGGAACTGTGCCTCAAACATGTCCTTCATTTTTTGCAGGTCCGCAATCCAGGGAATGCCCCAGGACTCATGCTCCCTTTCGAAAACATTCCATCGCGCATTGGGCTTCAATGGCATTTCTCTTACCGTCATTGTCCGTTCATAACTACCCGAAAATCGTTCTCCCCATCCGGTCCGGTATGACATGATGCCGCTGGCACCAAATTTTATTTTCCCGAGACGATAGGGCCTTTCAAAATCAAGTTTTCCCGTAAACTCGTTATCGCGGTGGTGGGTGATGCGATAGACCTTGGAATCCCAGTCCATCAACCCGGCATGTGGGAACAAGCTTTGCTCGGAATGGGGAGCATGCTCTATCGTGATATGTCGCCGGTCATCCAGATTAAAGATCCAATCACGCATGGGTGCGGTGCGATATACATAGCTGTAATCGTCTCTGCGAAGTCTGCCATGTCCCCATCCTACATAATACTCCATGTCAAACCTGTCCAGAAGGTGCCGGGCCCCGACCTGAACGGTGTATTGATGCGTGCCGCGTTCATCAAGACTTGGCTCATACTGAATGGTATTCGCATGGGCTACGTATTGCATGGGACCGGTTTGAATTTGACTCGTATAGCGCTCCGTTCTCACCGTATAGCGTTGGGTATGCGAGGTTGTTTCTTGATCCTGGTAGTTGAACATGCTCTGCACATGATAGGTGGATCGCTCCGTCGGCTGAAAGGTCATTTGCAAACTGGCTCCATAGCGATCTCTGACATCATACTGAAACCGGTTTCGAAAGTCACTGACAACATCCACACGTCCTACATCATCGAAGGTTCTGCCTTCCCAGCTGACCGTATTTCTTTCATTGCCACTTGGAACGCGTTGATAGCTCAGATTCAATCCATAGGAAAAATTATCCGTCGGCGATTCGCCGTAACTGATGGAGGCCCGCTGATCGCCTCCGGCATATCTGAGGAATCGATCCTGGTAACCACCGCCCACACGAATATTCATCGTTCGTTGCCCGCCAATCGGACGGCGTGTGGAAACATTGATCACCCCGCTCATCGACTCCGCATCCATGTCCGGGGTAATCACTTTGATGACATCCAGCTCCTGGACCATATCGGCCGAAATCGTGCCAAGATTTACACTCCGGTCACTTCCGGTCGATCCCATGCGCTGCCCATCCATCGTTATATTGCTTGCAGCCGGACCGATCCCGCGTATATTGGCGCCGCCATGTCCCATACCGGCTATACGCGACAATGCCCCTGATACATCCTGGTCCACAAACGAATCCATTTGCTCTGCTGAGATGATATTTCTGATGTTTATCGATTGCCGTTGACGGGTCAGGGCGCGGGCCTGCCCGCGCTGCTGCGCGACAATTAAAATATCTTCCCCATGGATCATATCATCCTGGAGATCCACATTCTGCATCACACGTTCGCCAGCAACCACAGTGATGGGAAATTCCTGGGAAATATATCCCATATAGCTGAAAACAAGAACATGATCGCCCGCAGGCACCGCCCGCAGGGTATATCGACCATCAATATCGGTTGCCGTTCCATGCGTAGTGCCTTCAATGACCACCGAAGCACCCGGCAGTGTTTCCCCGGTAGCAGCATCAAGAACTTCACCGTAGATGACTCCGGTTTGTGCAGCGGCATCATTTGCCATAACTGTCACCAGCAAGACGATCGCCAATCCACGGGCAACAAGGCCTCGCAACTTCAGCAGGTGCAACCTGGCATTCCAGACACGCCTTGAGAGCAACGTCGTGCTCATTACTCCTTTTTTAGATTCCGGATATTCCTTTCTCATAGCCATTTTCGTTTATCCTTAGTA